>NZ_JAFKRJ010000025.1:0-116012 GCF_019038515.1 Synechococcus sp. CCAP 1479/10
CGCCCTGGGCGTGAGCACGATGGCCTTCAACCTGAACGGCTTCAACTTCAACCAGTCCATCCTTGATGGCCAGGGCCGGGTGATCAACACCTGGGCCGACGTGCTCAACCGTGCCGGCCTCGGCATGGAAGTGATGCACGAGCGCAACGCCCACAACTTCCCCCTCGATCTGGCCACCGTGCAGTCCGTTCCCGTGGCCCTGCAGGCCCCGGCGATCGGCTGATCCCCTCGACAGCCGCGCTCCGATCCACCCCCCAGCCCCCTCTGTCCCCTGCGGACGCCGAGGGGGCTTTTCCTTGGCGGCCATCCGGCCGTGGCTGGGCCGCGGCGGCGGCCAGAATGTTCACTCCAAGCTTTCTGTTCGCCAGCGGCCGCCATGCCCCAGCACCGCCGTGACGGCCAGGGCCACCCCGAAGGCCCCCGGTTCCGCCTGAAGCAGGCCCTGGTGGCCGCCGCCCTGGTGGTTCCGCTGCTGGCCGGCGGCTGCGCCCCCGGGCCCGAGGCCGGCGGCAAGGCCCCCGGCACCGGAGACACCGCCGGGGCCAGCGGCAGCGCAGGGGCGAAGGACGGGCGCCCCCTGGTGCTCACCACCTTCACGATCCTGGCGGACATGGCCCGCCAGGTGGCCGGCGAGCGGGTGCGGGTGGAATCGATCACCCGGCTGGGGGCCGAGATCCACGGCTACGAGCCCACCCCCAGCGATCTCAAGCGGGCCTCGGGGGCCCAGATGGTGCTGGAGAACGGCTTCGGGCTGGAACGCTGGGCCCAGCGCTTCTACGCCGGCCTCCCCGAGGTGCCCCACGTGACCCTCACCGAGGGCATCACGCCCCTGCCGATCGCCGGCGACGCCTACCAGGGCAAGCCCAACCCCCACGCCTGGATGTCCCCCCGGCTGGCCAAGGTCTATGTGGAGAACATCCGCCGCGCCCTGACCCGCCTCGACCCCGCCGGGGCCGCCACCTTCCAGCGCAATGCCAAGCGCTACAGCGCCGAGCTGGACGCCCTCGACCGGGACCTGCGGACCTCCCTGGCCCGGATCCCCCCCGGCCAGCGGGTGCTGGCCACCTGTGAGGGGGCCTTCTCCTACCTCGCCCGCGACTACGGCCTCACCGAGGCCTACCTGTGGCCTGTCAACGCCGAATCCCAGGTCACCCCCCAGCGCATGGCCCGCCTGATCGCCCTGGTGAAGGAGCGCCGGGTGCCGGCGGTGTTCTGCGAGAGCACGGTCAGCGCCGAGCCCCAGAAGCAGGTGGCGAAGCAGTCGGGGGCCCGCTTCGGCGGCGTGTTCCACGTGGATTCGCTCTCCCTGCCGGACGGCCCGGCCCCCAATCTTCTGGAGCTGCAGCGTCATAACGTGGAGACCCTGCAAGCGGGTCTGGCGGGGAGCTGAACCGATGCCCTCTCGCCCCACCCCCTTCGCCGGCAGCGAGCGCATCGCCGTCCGCAACCTCTGCGTCGATTACCACGGGGTGGTGGCCGTCCATGACGCCTCCCTGCATCTCGATGCCGGCACCATCTGCGCCCTGGTGGGGATGAACGGGGCCGGCAAATCCACCCTGTTCAAGGCCCTGATGGGCTTTGTGCGCCCCTCGGCCGGCAGCATCGCCATCAACGGCCAGCCCCTGCGGCAGGCACGCCGGGCCCGGGCGGTGGCCTACGTCCCCCAGACCGAGAGCGTCGACTGGAACTTCCCGGTCAACGTCCATGAGGTGGTGATGATGGGCCGCTACGGCAGCATGAATCTGCTGCGCATCCCCCGCCCGATCGACCGGGAGGCGGTGAAGGAGGCGCTGGAGCGGGTGGACCTGTGGCCGCTGCGCCACCGCCAGATCGGCGCCCTCTCCGGTGGCCAGCGCAAACGGGCCTTCCTGGCACGAGCCCTGGCCCAGGGCGCCTCGGTGATGCTGCTGGATGAGCCCTTCAACGGCGTCGACATCCGCACCGAGAAGCTGATGATCAAGCTGTTCGAGCAGTTCCGGCGCGAGGGGCGCACCCTGATGATCTCCACCCACGACCTGGCCCACGTCACCAGCTTCTGCGACCAGGTGGTGCTGATCAACAAGACCGTGCTCGCCTACGGCGAAACCTCCTCGGTGTTCACCAGCGAGAACCTGGCCCTCACCTTCGGCGGCCTGCGGCTGGAGGGCGACCCGACCGCGGCCGTCGAGCCCGAGCCGCCGCAGGCGCCATGACGGCCGTGCTCACCTGGCTGATCGAACCGCTCCAGCAGGAGTTCATGGTGCGGGCCTTGCTGGTCAGCATGCTCGTCTCCTGTGTCTGCGGCCTGCTCTCCTGCTACATGACGCTCAAGGGCTGGGCCCTGATGGGGGATGCGGTGTCCCATGCGGTGATGCCGGGCGTGGTGATCGCCTACGCCCTGAACCTGCCCTTCGCGGTGGGGGCCTTCGTCTTCGGGGTCGGCTCGGTGGCCCTGATCGGCTACATCAAGCAGATGACCCGGATCAAGGAGGACACGGTGATCGGGCTGGTGTTCACCGGCTTCTTCGCCCTCGGCCTGACGCTGATCTCCAAGGTGCGAAGCAGCATCGACCTCTCCCACATCCTGTTCGGCAACGTGCTGGGCATCAGCTCCTCCGACATCCTCCAGACGGTGGTGATCAGCGTGCTGGTGCTCTCGGTGCTGCTGGTGCTGCGCAAGGACTTTCTGCTGTTCTGCTTCGATCCCACCCACGCCCGCTCCATCGGCCTTCACACCGGCGTGCTGCACTACCTGCTGCTGTCGATGCTGTCCCTGGCGGCCGTGGCGGGCCTGCAGACGGTGGGCATCATCCTCGTGGTGGCGATGCTGGTCACACCGGGGGCCACCGCCTACCTGCTCACCGACCGCTTCGACCGCATGGTGTGGCTCTCGATCCTCTCGGCGGTGATTTCCAGCGTGGCCGGCATCTACTGGAGCTACTGGATGGATGCCTCCACCGCTGGCTGCATCGTGCTGGTGCAGACGCTGCTGTTCCTGCTGTGCTTCCTGCTGGCGCCGCGCCATGGCCTGCTGGCCCAGCGGCGCCGCTCGCCGCGGGCCTCCCGCTTCCCATCCGCGTGAGCGCGTCCGTCAGCGGCGCCGCCCCGGTCTCGCCCGCGGACCAGCGCTGGCCCTGGTGGCCGCTGCTGCCCCTCTACCCCTACGGCCGCCGCCGCACCCTGGTGCGGGAGCTGGTGGCCGGACGGCTCTGGAGCTTCGAGCAGCTGCAGGGGGTCTGGTACGTGGCGGTGCCGATCCGCATGCTGGTGCTGCGGGTGCGGGAGGGGCTGCTGCTCTATGCCCCGGTGGCCCCCACCGCCGAGGTGCGCTCCCATCTGCGGGACCTGGAGGAGCGCCACGGCCCGGTGTGCACCATCGTGCTGCCCACCGCTTCAGGGCTGGAGCACAAGCTGCCGGTGCCGGCCATGGCCCGGGCTTTCCCCCAAGCCCAGGTATGGGTCACGCCGCGGCAGTGGAGTTTCCCCCTGGCGCTGCCGCCCGCCTGGCTGGGGTTCCCCGCCGCCCGCACCCGGGTGCTGCTCAGCGACGGGGTACCCCACGGCGACCAGCTCGACTGGTTGCCCCTGGGCCCCCTGGACCTGGGGCTGGGCACCTTCCTGGAGATCGCCTGCTTCGATCGGGCCAGCGGCAGCCTGCTGCTCACCGATGCCCTGGTGGCGATTCCGCCGGAGCCGCCGGCGGTGTTCGATCTCGATCCCACACCGCTGCTGTTCCATGCCCGCGAGCGGGGGGATGAGCCGCTGCAGGACGATCCCGAGCGACGCCGCCGGGGCTGGTGGCGGCTGGTGCTGTTCGCCACCTACCTGCGCCCCAGGCCCCTGGAGGTGCCGCCCCTGGGCGAGGTGCTGCGCCGCTGTCTGGCACCGGGGTGCCGCGACGCCCGGGCCCACTTCGGCTTCTATCCCTTCCGCTGGCTGCCCGGCTGGCAGACCGACTTCCAGGCCCTGGCGCCGGGGGGCCGCAGCACCCTGCAGGTGGCGGCTGTGCTGGAGCGGCTGGTGTTCCCGCGCCAGCGGGCCGCCCTGGTGGCCTGGATCCGGCTTCTGGCGGGCCTGGAGGACCTGCGCTGGGTGGTTCCGGCCCACCATGACGCCCCCGTGGCCAGTTCGCCCCAGGAGCTGGCGGCCCTGGCCGATCGGATCGAAGCGGACGACTGGGCCCCCGATCAGGGAGCCTGGGAAACCCTGGCCGGCATCGACAACACCCTGGTGCGGCTGGGGCTGGTGCCGGGGGAAGGGGAGCGCTGAGGCCTGGAGGGGGCGCTGAGGGCTAGAGCTCGAGTTCGCCGGGGTCTGCGTCGAGGCCCCCCTCGAAGCCACCGCTGCCGAGCATGGCCGACTCCAGCTCCATGCGCTGCTCCATCTGGCGCAGGAAGTAACCGGTCATCATCGCCGAGGCCAGCAGGCCCGCGAGGTTGTCGCGGCTGGCCTGGATCTTCACCTCGAACTGCTCACCGGGAAGCATGCCCAGCAGGCCCTGGACGTTGTGGCGGATGATGTCCTGGATGTCGCCGGTGGCCGAGCGCGCCACCCTCTGGAGCACATCAGGGGACTGTTCCTGCAGGTACTGAATCAGCGAATTGTCGCTGATCGCCTCGTTGTCGGCGGTCAGGAACTCCGGGTTGAACATGTGCCCTCCGGTGTGCGCTGTAACACGACGTGCACCCTAACGCAGTCTTTCAAGCGGCTTCCCCAGCGTCGGGAGTGGAGAACCCAACCGGACCGAACCGGGCCAGGGGCCAGTAGCGCCAGATGGCGGTGCCGATCAGGTCGCTCTCCGGCAGGGGGCCCCAGAGGTGGGAATCCAGGCTGGCATTGCGATTATCCCCCAGCACCAGCACCTGCCCAGGCGGAACCACGAAGGGCTCCAGGGCGTAGTCCATCGGCTCCCGGGCCCAGTCCGGCTCGGCGGGGATGCCGTTGCGCCAGAGGCGGCCCCCCTTCACCTCCACCCGATCGCCGGCCACCGCCACCACCCGCTTGATCAGGGCCGCGCCGGGGTCGTAGCCCGCCTGCTGCAGGGCGGCCGGCGGATGGAAGACGACGATGCGGCCCGTCCGCACCCCCGAGCCGAAGCGGGGGCTCAGCTTCTCCACCAGGACCCGGTCCTGGAGCTGCAGGGTGGGCAGCATCGAGCCCGACGGGATCCAGCGGGGCTCCACCACCGTCCAGCGCAGCAGCAGGGCCACCAGCACCCACAGCAGCAGCCGGAACAGCTGCTGCAGCAGGCCCCTTGCCGCACCCTGGGGGGCGGAAGGCGGCGTGGGCGGGGCGATGGCAGGGCCGCTGCCCATGGGGAAACCGTCCGTGAGGATGATTCCCCCATCCTGAACACCGGAGCGTCCCCCTTGGCCGGGTCCGCCACATCACTGGCCAATGTGCAGGCGGCTGTGGCGCTCCTCAACGCGCTGCGCCGGGGCGGCCTGGCCCACGGGGTGCTCTGCCCCGGCAGCCGTTCGGCCCCCCTGGCGGTGGCGGCCGCCCTGCTGGAGCCCGGGGGCCTGCAACTGCACACCGCCATCGACGAGCGTTCCGCCGCCTTCTTCGCCCTCGGCCTGGGCCGGGCCAGCGGCCAGCCAGCGGCCGTGATCACGACCTCGGGCAGCGCCGTGGCCAACCTGCTGCCCGCCGCCGTGGAGGCCGACTTCGGCTCGATCCCCCTGCTGCTGCTCACGGCCGACCGACCGGCGCGGCTCAAGGGCTGCGGCGCCAACCAGAGCGTCAACCAGGAGGTGTTCCTGGTGGGCAGCTGCCGCTGGCTGGGCGAGGGCGACCCGGAGGGGCTGGCCGCCATGGCCCCCCCGGAACTGGACGCCCTGGCCCGCCAGGCGCTGGCCGCCGCCCGGGGCGATGGGGCCGGCCGCTGCGCCGGCCCGGTGCACCTCAACCTGCCCTTCGACGAACCCCTGCATGCGGACGGCACGGATCTGACCCGGCTGGCCGCCGCACTGGCCGAAGCGCTGCCGCCGCCCCCGTCCCAGGCCGCTGGCGCCGCAGCCGCTGCGGGCGAGTCGGCGTCCCCCGTACATCAGGACGCCGCGGGCACGGGCCTGGACCCGGACCGCCCCGGTGTCGTGGTGGCCGGCCCCTGGCGCGGGGCCCCGGCGGCCTGGCCGGCCCACGTGGAGGCCCTGCGGCGCTGGCAGCGGCGCAGCGGCTGGCCGGTGCTGGCCGATGCCCTCTCGGGCCTGCGGGGCCTGCCGGATCTGGAGACGGTGACGGCCTACGACCTGATCCTCTCGGAGGGCGCCGGCGGCGAGGTGGCGACGCCAGCCGGTGAGCTGCAGGTGCTGCGCCTGGGCCCCCTGCCGGCCAGCCGGCGTCTGCAGCGCTGGCTGGCGGCCCAGGGGGGGGGCCAGGTGCTGGTGAGCGAAGGGGACGGACGCCGGCTCGATCCCCTCGGGGTGGTGCGGGGCCAGGCGAGCGCCGGGCTGGCGGCCTGGCTGGCGGGGCAGACGCCGCCGACCGGGGCGGGCGATCCAGCAGAAGCATCACTGGCGCTGGCAGGCCGCTGGCGGCGGGCGGAGGCGGCGGTGCAGGCCCAGCTGGAGCGCGAGCTGGCCGGGGAGCAGGGGGAGCCGGCCCTGGCCCGGCGGTTGAGCCGGCTGCTGCCGGCGGGGCTGCCGGTGCTGCTGGCCAACAGCAGTCCGGTGCGGGACTGGGAGAGCTTCGCCGACCCGGCCGCCCCGCCCCGGCCGATGCATGGCTTCCGGGGGGCCTCCGGCATCGACGGCACCCTCTCGAGCGCCTGCGGCCTGGCCGAAGCCCTCGGCGCCCTGGTGCTGGTGAGCGGCGATCTGGCCCTGCTGCACGATGCCAACGGCTGGCTATGGCGTCCGCAGCTGGGCGGGCGGCTCACCATCGTGCTGATCGACAACGGCGGAGGCGGCATCTTCGAGCAGCTGCCCATCCGCACCCAACCGGCGGCGGCGATGGATTTCGAGCGCCTGTTCGCCATGCCCCAGCCGGTGGACCCGCTGGCGCTGGCGGCGGTGCACGGGGTCCCCGGCCGGCGGCTGGAGTGCCTGGATGCCCTGGAGGACGCCCTGGCCTGGGCCCTGGCCCAGCCTTTGGCCCTGCTGGTGCTGACCACCGACCGACGCCGGGATGCGGCCCTGCGGCAGCGGCTGCGCACAATGGCCGCAGATCTGGCCGACCCCCTGGCCACCGGGCCGATCCCCTCCCCATGACCCCCGTTCCCCCCGCCCCGCCGCACTGGACCAGCGCCGGCACCTACAGCGACATCCGCTTCGAGACCAGCGGCGACGGGATCGCCCGGATCAGCATCAACCGGCCCGAGAAGCGCAACGCCTTCCGCCCCCTCACCGTGCAGGAGCTCTGCGATGCCTTCAACCGGGTGCGGGACGACCCCTCCATCGGTGTGGTGCTGTTCACCGGCGAGGGGCCGGCCGCCGACGGCGTCTGGGCCTTCTGCGCCGGAGGCGACCAGAGCGTGCGCGGCGACGGCGGCTACCTCGACGATTCGGGCCTGCCGCGGCTCAACGTGCTCGATCTGCAGCGGATCATCCGCAGCCTGCCCAAGGTGGTGATCGCCCTGGTGGCCGGCTACGCCATCGGCGGCGGCCAGGTGCTGCATCTGCTCTGCGATCTGAGTCTGGCGGCCGAGAACGCCGTCTTCGGCCAGACCGGGCCGCGGGTGGGCAGCTTCGACGGCGGCTTCGGCGCCGGCTACCTGGCCCGGGTGGTGGGCCAGCGCAAGGCCCGGGAGATCTGGTTCCTCTGCCGGCGCTACGACGCCCACGAGGCCCTGGCCATGGGGCTGGTGAACGCGGTGGTGCCCCTGGAGGAGCTGGAGCGCCAGGGGGTGGCCTGGGCGCGGGAGGTGCTGCAGCACAGCCCCACGGCGATCCGCTGCCTGAAGGCGGCCTTCAACGCCGAGACCGACGGGCTGGCGGGGATCCAGGAGCTGGCGGGCCAGGCCACCCACCTCTTCTATCGGACCAGCGAAGGGCAGGAGGGACGCAATGCCTTCCTGGAGAAACGGGACCCGGACTTTTCCGAGTCGCCCTGGCTGCCCTGAGGGCCCTGGCTGCCCTGATGGGGCCCCGGTCCATACTGCCTTCCCTGACAGCGACGACCGGTGTCCTCCTATCCGATCCCGGACAACGAAGCCGAACGGCAGGCGGCGCTGGACGACCAGTACATCCTCGACACGGAGCCCGGGGAGGATTTCAACCGCATCACCCGCCTGGCCAGCCAGATGCTGGGGGTTCCGATCGCCCTGATCTCCCTGGTGGATCGCCAGCGGCAGTGGTTTCTCTCCCGGGTGGGCCTGGAGCCGAGTGAAACGCCGCGGGAGCTGGCCTTCTGTGCGCACACCATCTGCTCCGATGACGTCATGGTCGTCAGTGATGCGACCGCCGATGATCGCTTCAGGGACAATCCCCTCGTGACGGGGGACCCCCATATCCGCTTCTATGCGGGCGTCCCGCTGCAAACCCGCTCAGGCTTCAATGTGGGGACCCTGTGCGTGATCAGCCCCCAACCGAGGCAGCTTGCCGGCACGGAGCAACAGCTGCTGCAGGATCTGGCCGGCATGGTGACGCAGTATCTGGAATCGCGGCGCAACAGCTATCTCTGTCCGCTTACGGGGCTCCAGAACCGACGCCCCTTCCAGGAGGCGGGGCAGAGGGAGTGCCAGCGGGCTCGCCAGAGCGACGATGCGCTCACCCTGCTGATCTTCGGACTCGATGATTTCCCTGGCTTCTGCGCCCGGTTCGGAGCTCCGCAGGGGGATCGGCTGCTCCAGGAGATGGCCGCCCGGCTGCTGAACCAGGTGGGGGAGAGCGCCCTTCTGGGCCGGGTGACCGCCGACGAATTCGCCATGCTGCGCCCAGGCCTCGACGGCCAGGAGGGCGTGGCCCTGGCGGAGCAGATCCGGGCCGCCCTGGCCCTCGATGCCTGGCTGGTGGAGGGCGTCCGCCATCCGCTGGCCATCAGCTGCGGTGTCGCCTCGCTGGGCGATGACGACAGCGGCTTCAAAGACCTCTTCCGGCGGGCCGAGGCTGCCCTGAGCCAGGCCAGGTTGTCGGGAACGACGCCGGCCTAGGGCGGGCCTCCCCGATCAGCGGGCCTGGACGGCCGCATAGGCCCTTGAGAGGGCGCCCTGCAGCGTCTCCACCCGGATCGGCTTGCCGATGAAGTCATCCATGCCACTGGCCAGCGCCTGGGCGCGGTCGCTCTCGCGGATGTTGGCGGTGACCGCCACGATCCAGGGGCGGGCCCCACGGTCGCCCTGCTCCCGGATCCGTCGCGTGGCGTCGAATCCATCGAGTTTCGGCATTCGCAGATCCATCAGGATGATGTCCGGGTCGAGGCTGCGCTGCTGCTCCAGGGCCTCCTCCCCATCGCAGGCCACACTGACGCCGTAGCCGAGCCGTTGCAGCATCAGCTCGCAGACGCGGGCGTTGACGCGATTGTCCTCGGCCAGGAGGATCCGCAGCGGATGGCTGTCGGCGAAGCTCGCCTCTGCCGGCTCCGGCTCCGCGGGAACCGTCACCGGCAGGCTGACCGTGAACAGGCAACCCTGGCCCGGTTCGCTCTCCACCTCAATCACGCCCCCCATGGCGACCACCAGGTGGTGGCAGATGGCCAGGCCCAGGCCGGTGCCGCCATGGGGACGGGTGCTGGAGCCATCCGCCTGGGTGAAGGGCTGGAAGAGCGTCTCCCGGGAGGAGAGGCTGATCCCGGGCCCGGTATCCCGGACACGGAAGAGAACGGGCCGCCGGCCATCGGGCTGGAGGTCCTCCACGCCGACGGCCACGGCCACCTGGCCGTGCAGCGTGAACCTGACCGCATTGCCCACCAGATTCACGAGGATCTGCCGCAGGTGCAGGGGATCGGAGGTCACGACATCGGGAACGTCGGCATCGAAGCTGAGCGTGATGGCCAGCCCCTTCGACTGGGCCTGCTGGCGGAACAGGTGCACGACCTCCTCCACCAGGGAGCGGAGCCGGCAAGGGGCTGCATCGATCACCAGCGCACCACTGTCGATGGCGGAGAAATCGAGCAGCTGGTTGAGCAGGAGCAGCAGCGACTCGCCGGAGTTGCGAACCGTCTGCAGGCACTCTTTCTGGTGGGGTGTGAGGCCGGTGCTCAGCAGGATGTCGGTGAGTCCGATCACACCATTGAGCGGCGTGCGCAGCTCGTGGCCCATGGTGGCCAGGAAGGTGCTCTTGGCCAGGTTGGCCTGCTCCGATTCCTGGGCCGCACGGCGGGCCAGATCGCGGGCCTCCAGGCTCACCTCCAGGGCCCGCTCCGAGGAGCGCAGCGAACGCCAGTGAAGCAAACCCGCCAGGGCGGACAGGAGGGCACTGCCGGTGAGCGAAAGGGCCAGGCTGAGGCGCAGGGGGAACAGCTGCTGGTTGAGGGTGGCCATCGACAGATCGACACCCACCAGACCCACTGTCCTGCCGGCCCCGTCACGGAAGGGAGCGAAGCTGCTCAGGAACGTGCCCCACTGATCGGTGTAGGGAACGGCACTCACCTTGGCCTTGCCGTAGCGGGCGGCCGCACGGGCGGCCGGGGGAGCATCGCCGTACCGCTCTCCGATCACCAAGGGGCTCACATCGTCCCCCTGATTCTTGATGTAGAAGGTGCTGTCGAGAACGAAGCGGAGATCCTGTGGTTGCCCCCTGAGGGTGTAGGCGTAAAAGACATCCGGCACCGACCGCCTGAGGCGGAGCAGGGGCCCGGTGGCCTGGCGATAGGCAGCGCTGCCGATCTGATCCGGGCGGGTGATCCGCTCATGCAGATCGCCATCCATCTCCGACGCCGTGACCACGGCCAGATCCCGTAATCGCTCCTGAATGTTCGCCTGGAGGCTGCCTTCGGCGGCCCGGTAGGTGACGACCAGGGCCGTGCTGGAGATGGCCATGATTCCCAGGCTCAGCAGGCAGGAATCGCGGACCATTCGGCGCCTTGGCGCGGGAATGCCCTCCGGTAGCGTCACGCCCAAGGCCTCCACACTCTCCACCCTACGGCTTCGCAACCCGGCGCCACGCCTGGAAGCGCTCCAGGGCGGCACAGAGATCCACGAAACGCAGGGGCTTGGAGAGGAAGTCGTTCATTCCTGCGGCTTCACACTCCTGCCGATGGGAGCTGAAGGAATAGGCCGTCAAGGCGATGATGTACACATCCGCATAACCCTCGCTGCGTAGTTGTCGGGCCGCTGAGATGCCGTCCAGACGGGGCATCTCCACATCCATGACCAGCAGATCGAAGGGCTCACTTCGGAGGCACTGGAGTGTGGCCTCGCCATCGCCCACCAGCTGGGCCGACAGATTCAGCCGGGCCAGCATCAACTCCAGCACGCGCTGGTTGACGCGATTGTCATCAGCCACCAGGATCCTCAGCCCAGGATCAAAACCGTGAGGAGAGCCGCTCGGGACAGGCTTCTGCTGGCTCTTTGAGGCCACCGCGAAGGGCAGGCGAACGGAAAAACAGCTGCCCTTGCCGAGGCTGGATTCCACCGAGATCTCACCGCCCATCAGTTGGCAGAGCCGGGAACAGATGGCCAGGCCGAGCCCGGCACTCTGGCGGGTCTGCTCCGGATCGGCGTGCCCGACGAACTCCTCGAAGATGAACGGCAGGGCGGCGGCGGAAATGCCGATGCCGGTGTCGGAGACACGCAACAACAGGCCGACCGCATCCGCCGCCGTCCGGGTCGCCTCGACGACAAGCCGGATCTCCCCATGGTTGGTGTATTTGCAGGCATTTCCCAGCAGGTTGAAGAGGATCTGACGCAGCTTGAGATCATCACCGATCAACCATTGAGGCACTTCCGTCGACAGGCTGAGCCGCAGATCAAGCTGCCGAATGGAAGCCTGATGCTGAAAAAGGTTCAGCACGTCATCGAGCAGATGATGGAGATCAAAGGTTCTGGGGTTCAACGCCAGACGACCGGTCTCGATCTGGGAGATATCGAGAATGTCGTTGACCAGATTCAACAGATAGTCGCCGCTCTCATGGATGGTCTGGATCATCTCCCTGTGGCGTCCCTCCATCGGGCTGGCCAGCAGCAGGTCGCTCATCCCGATCACGGCGTTGAGCGGGGTACGGATCTCATGGCTCATCGTGGCCAGAAACCGTGTCTTCGACTGACTGGCCGCGAGGGCTTCATCCCGGGCCTGGCGCAGCTCAAGGGTTCGCTGGGCCACCTGCTGCTCCAGCTGATCGCGCGCGTCAATCAGCCTGTCCTGGGCCTGGACGATCGCACTCTGATCCCGGAACGTGAAGACAAGCGAGGGCTTGCTCGGGACGTTGACGGTGGCCCACGACACCTCGATGACCCGCCTGGGTGGGGCGCTGGTGAGCTCCCAGGTGGTGGTGCCCTCGGGAGCCTGCGTCCAGAAGGGCTGGCCGGCCTGGGGCTCGGCCGTGGCCTGGGGTTGGCTGTCGGGAAGGATCCCGCTCAGGGAGCGGCCCAGGCACTGCAGGCGTGGGAGACCCACGAAGCGATCGAAGGAGGCATTGGTCCACTCGACGATTCCATCGAGATCGGTGAAGGCGAGAGCTTCTTCGACCGCCCCGAGAGCCGCCTCCAGCCGGCCGAGGGTGGTGCGCAATTGGGCGACGAGCTCCAGATCGGCCATCCCGGACTCAGCTCAGCGGGCGCAGGGTCGCCGCAAAGACCCAGCCATCCCCGCGCCGTTCGGCGACGATGAAGTGCTCTGAATTGATGGCGCGCTGGTCCTTGCAGATCGTCATCAACTCCAGGGGATGGTTGAGGATCTGGGATTCACCAACGATCTGAAAGCGTGAGAATCCCAGGTGGTGGGCGTCGCGGAAAGAGTCGGGAAGAATCATGGAGAGGGACTGTCCCTCCAGATCCTGCAAGGTCCATCCATAGGTGGATTCAAACAGGTCGTTGATCTCCACGATGCACCCGTCACGGTCGGCGGCAACGAAGGGCAGGGACTTCTGGCGGAGCTCTTCAATCGTGACCATGGCCTGCGCCGCACACATCACCGGGTGATTCACAAACCTTAGCGCCGCATCCCGGAAGCCGCTCCGGCTCGATCAGGACCTGGACATGGCCACCCCCAGGCTGGACAAACCAGGAAGCCAGCCAGCCGCAACACGCCCCGGGCCGGGCCGTCCGATGACGGAAGCCCCAATCCTGCGGGAATGGTAAGATCAAGGAGATTCGAGATTCCATGTGTGGATGATCTCTCCATCCTGAACCCTTCAGGTTTGCTTGATGCCCAGAGTGGCGCCGAACTGCGATCATCCATCGGCTCTCTTCTGAACGAAACGACAGGAGACATCCTGATTGACTTTCAGGGCATCGACTTCATGGACAGCAGTGGCTTCGGAGCCCTGGTTTCTGTGCTCAAACGGGTCAGGGAGCACGGAAAGCAGCTGTATCTGTGCAGTCTCACCAGCCAGGTGCGGATCGTCCTGGAGCTCACCGGCACCGAGAAGGTCTTCACCATCTTCCCGGATCGGGAGGCCTGCGTCTCGGCCCTGTCACAGAAGCCGATCGCCTGACGTTCTCAGGAAAGAATCGCTCGGATCGCCGAATAATCATCGGTGAACGGGGCGTTGGCCGTGATGTCGTGGATCTGGGAGAGCAGCCGCTCGAGCCCATCGTCGTCCGACAGCAGCCCCCGGCACTGCTCCGCCAGCTGCATGAATTCCGGCAGGGTTCCCATCACCCCATCGGGCCTCGGGACTTCGTAGAGCCCATCGCTGTAGACGAGCAGACAGCCCCCATCTCCAACTTCCAGACTCTCGTTGGCATAGGTGGACTCCTCGAACAGACCCACCGCCATGCCCTGGCCCCTGAGCCACAGGCTGGGAAAAGCGCCAGTGCGGCTCCAGAGCAGGGCAGGGGGGTGACCGGCGCTGGCGTAGCGCAGGGTCCTGCTGGAGAGCTGATACACCCCGTACCAGATGGTGAGGTAGCGGCCCTGATGGCGCTCCATCTGGAAACCGCTGTTGAGGGACTGCAGCACCGCGGCCGGATCCCGCAGATCGACGGGCAGGGAGCGCGAGCGCAGCTGGTTGTGGACGGAAATGGAGGGGAACGCCGCCGCCAGCCCGTGGCCGGAGGCATCGGCGAGATACAGGACGAAATGATCCGCATCCAGCCAGAAGAAGTCGAAGGAATCCCCACCCAGCTCATGGGAGGGCTCGAAGCGTGCCTCCACCCTGACGGCACCGGTCATGGCCTCGGGAAACAGGGAGCGCACGTAACTGGCCGCCTCTTCCAGCTCCTGATCGAGCCGGGCCTTCTGCTGCCGCAGCTCCTCGGCCAGATCCTTGAGGCGCTCGTTGGCCTGGTGCAGGCGGATGCCGGAACGGACCCGCGCCAGCAGCTCCTCGGGGTCCACCGGCTTGCTGAGGAAGTCATCGGCGCCGCAGTCAAGCCCGAGGACGCGGTCCTCCACCCGGGAACGGGACGTGAGCAGGATGAAATGGGCCGACTGCAGGGAAGGGTCGGCCTTGCAGGCCCGGCAGACCTCCAGGCCATCCATGCCGTCCATCAGCCAGTCGCAGAGGATCAGCGTGGGCGGACAGAGGCGTGCCTGCTCGAGGGCGGCTTCGCCGGAGTCCACCATCACGACCCGGTAGCCCTTGGCGCTCAGCCGGGCCTGGAGCAGCCGGGAATGGATGCGGTCGTCATCGACGAGCAGGATCGTGGTCAGGGCACCGCTGCTGTCCATCGGGGGAGGATCAGGGGGCCGTGGGGCGTCGCTGCCGCAACGCCTCGGTGACCCGGCCAGCCTCGACGAGCAGCTGGTCGATTCTGAGCTGGGGCCACGCCTCCGGATCGGAACGCAGGGACTCCTCGACCGCTCCGCACAGGCCGGCCAGGCCAAGCGCGCCAAGGCTGGCACTGGGGGAGCGCAGGGAGTGGGCGGCAGCGATCATGGCCGGCGGGTCGTGGTACTGGTGGGCCATCACGACGGCCGACACCAGGCTTGTCGCGTCTTCGAGATACAGATCGATGAGTTCCTGGAGCAGCGGCTCGGCCCCATCACCGAGTGACTGCTCCAGCTCCCCCCAGGCGCCGGCGTCGATCGGGTCATCCCCGGCCGCCCCTGGCGGGGCTTCAGGTTGGTCGGGGGGGGTGTAGTGCTCCAAGGCGTAGGTGAGCTGGGCTGGCACGATCGGCTTGGCCAGGAAGTCGTCCATGCCGGCCTCGAAGCAGGCCTGACGATCCTCCGGACGGCCATGGGCTGTCATCGCGATGATCCAGGGTTGCACAAACGGAGCCGGCAGCCGCCGGATGGCCCTGGTGGTGGCATAGCCGTCCAGCTCCGGCATCTGCACATCCATGAAGACGACGTCAAAGGGGGTTGCCTGCAGGGCCGCGAGGGCCTCCGGGCCGGAAGCCACGGCATCGGCCCGGTAACCAAGGCGCTGCAGTAACAGCAGGGCCAGCTGCCGGTTCACGGGGACGTCATCGACGACGAGCAACCGCAGCGGCAGCCGATCGGCGAGCCGATGGGGGCCACCTTCCGGGGCGGGTTGGTGGGATGGCGTTGGGGGAACGGACAGCCGCCGCTCCGCTGGGCTCTGCAGTTGCTGCAGCAGGGCCCGGCGAAGCTGGCCGAGTCGCACGGGCTTGGTGAGCAGCACGGGCGGGGTCTCTGGGAGAGACGCCAGCTCCGTGACCTTGCACCGGTCGGCCAGGACGATCCAGGGACGCATCCGCAGCAGGGGATCCTGCAGGAAGGACGGAGGCGATGGGTCCCCGTCGCAGGCGAGCAGACGCCCATCGATCACCACGGCAGCATGGCCGGCATCAGCGATCACGGCGGGGGCGACCCGCATGGGGATCTGACAGAGATCGGGAGCGATCACCGACAGGCCCATCCAGCCCAGCTGCTTCTGGAGAAGGGCACGGAGGGCGGGATTGGCGATCAGCAGCAGAACCGAAGCCGCGTGCGGGGCTGGAATCGGCAGGAGCTCCGGGGTGATGCTCGCTGTGGAGGTCGGGTCGAGCGTCAACAGCACGGTGAAGGTGAACACACTGCCGACCCCTTCCTCGCTGGCCAGGCCGATCGCTCCCCCCATCAACTCGCACAGACGGCGGGTGATCGCCAGCCCAAGGCCCGTGCCGCCGTAGCGCCGGGCCGTGGAGGGATCGGCCTGGCGAAAGGGTTCGAACAACTGGGGAATAAGGTCGGGCGACACGCCGATGCCGGTGTCACGGATCTGACAGGTGAACAGGCAGGGGGTTGGCTCGCCGGCCACAGCCGCCTGGGGCTCCGCCGTCAGGGTGACGACGATCTCACCCTGGGAGGTGAATTTGACGGCATTGCTCAGGAGATTCCAGAGGATCTGGCGGAGGCGGGTGAGATCACCGATGACGGCCGTGGGCAAGCTGGGGTCGATGTCCAGGATCAGTTCCACCTCCCTGTCCTGCAGACGCGACACACTCAGGTCCAGGGCCTCTTCGATGCAGATGCGCAGGTCGAAGCGCTGCTCATCCAGCTGCATGGCACCGGATTCGATCTTCGAGAAATCAAGGATGTCGTTGATGATCGTGAGCAGGGAATCGGTGCTGCTGTTGATGATCTCGACATATTCCCGATCCACGGCGTCAAGCTGCGAGTCCTGAAGCAGCCCTGCCATGCCGATGATGGCGTTCATCGGCGTTCTGATCTCATGGCTCATCGTGGCCAGGAACGTGTCCTTGGCGGCATTGGCGGCTTCAGCGGCCTGCCGGGCGGCTTCCAGCTCCGTATTGAGGGCTGAGAGGCGCTGTGTTGACTCCCGCAACTCCGCCCGCTGCGTCGTCAGAATGTCGTTGAGCTGCTGGCTTTCCGTGAGCGCCACATTCCTGGCCTGGAGCAGGAACAGGAAGTCAACCAGGGAATCATGCAGGGGAAAATCATTGATCTTGAGCCCGAGGGACTTCAAGTCCTCCAGTTGCAGCAAGCAGGGGGTACCGACGAACAGCAGCTGCTCCGTCTGATCAAGACAACAGATCTGGCCCTTCAGCTGCAACGGAATCCGGTCGGACTTGAGGATCACATGCCGATCGGTACACTCACTCAGACTGGGGAAATCCATCGGCACATCCGGCCTCATCAGCTGGAAGTGATCGTCGAGGGACTGCCCCAACAGATCCGGTTCAGGAAGGATGCGACGAAGGACGGAGCCAGCCGAACGGATGGTCAGGGCACGGTCAACGACGAGATGAAAGGGGAACAGGGGATCAAACAGATGGTCTGGCAACGGCACGGACGTCACCATCAGAAACGACACGTCGTCATTCGTGCCTCATGCCGCCTTCGGGAAGCACAGGGTCTGTTGGCGAAGCAAGGCGAACCTGGAAGAGGTCTGTGGCATCACCCTGGTCACGGGAGGCGATCTGGTCGACCGCCAGAGGTGTGCGGAAACGCTTGCCGAGGCCATGCAGCAGGCCAGTCACCATGGGGGCCAGGCCTCTCCGCTTGGAGCGGTACTCCAGTTGCATGGATGCGTCGGCGTGGTGCTCGCAACGGAAGGAGGGCGGTTGCAGCTCAGGGAAGGCCAGGGCGGCCCGGGCGTGGAGATTGTCGAGGTGATCCAGGAATTCCGGCAGGGTTTCACCCGTGCTCTCTAGAAGCTGCTCATAACCTTCCGTGGCGGTGTAGGTGATCCAGTACTCACCAAATGCCTGCATGATCTGATCACCCGAGAGGCCAAGTTCCTCGGTGGCCGCCGCCACCAGTCGATGGGTCACGTCGTCGGGATAGGCCTGGTAGGTGGAGAAGAAATCCAGATCCAGGAGATCAGCCGGCTCCTTGATGCGCTGCCAGATGTCCTCCCCATGGTGGGTGGTGACCATCTGCTGGATGGCCCGGTTGACCAGCCCGTACATCGTTGAACAGCCAAATGAAGTGAATCTAGCCCGGTGGGGCTGGCGGTATCTCTTCAGGTGTTGCCAGGTAACTGATCAAGGCACCACTGGAAATCGCGGCGAACCTGCTCGCGGACAGGCTCGTGGGCGAACAGGCGCCCACGGGTGGCAAGGATGGCCGGCAAGGTCGACGGGGGATCGAGGCTGGCCAGGTCACAACCGGGCAGATCAAGCCGCCGGCAGAGGTCCCTGCCCTTGTTGGAGTAGTGGAGATGGTACGGAACCCGTCCAGCAGCCAGTGACAGAACCGCGGTGTGAAAGCGCACGGCGATCACGATGTCCACCAGGGAAAACAGGGCCATGGCAAGCTGCCAACTCGGCACTTCCGGCTGTTCGACAAACGGATTGAGGACGGCTGTGCCGGGGGCTCGGGCCTGGATGGCGGCGGCCACCTCAAGGTCATTGTCAGAGCCGTAGGCACCGGATTGGATCAGGATGACGGGCCTGAGTCCAGCAGCGTAGAGTTCAACACTGAGCTGGGCCATCCTGGCGACGAAAGCATCATTGTCGTGGCCGTACATGCTGTCAAAACCACGCACAGAGAGCACGGCGGCCTGGGCAGGATCAATCGCCAGACGTTCAAGAGATTGCCGCGCCGCTGTCTCCGCAAGGGGAGAACTCTCCAGGACGAAGGCGATGTCGAAAGACAACCTGGCGGGCACCCCAGCAGCACAGAGCCGCTGGTGACTTTCCGCATCCCTCACACAGACAGCCGCCAGACGCTTGAAGTAGCGCTGCAGCAGGAAGAAGCTGAGGCCGTGGCAGGAGCGAGGAATCGACTGGCCGAACAGAAACGTGTGCCGGGCGCTATGCCTCAGTTCGGCGAGGTTCATGAGGAACGCCTTGGTGACGAACCATTCACGAGAATTGTTGAAGATATCGCCGCCAACGCTGATGTAGGCCTCACAATTCCTGGGCCGCTCAGGCAGGAAAGTGACGCCCAGGGTGGGATCAGGCCGCTCATCCTGAACGCAGCCCACCAGATCCACACCGGGCAGGAGCTTTCGAAACGCGCTGTAGATGGCTGCATCCCCCAGATTCAGGGTGCTGTAGGCGTTGATCAGGCCAATGCGCACGGGAGATTACAGAAGAAAGAGACAGTTCTGGTAACGCTGCGTGAACGGCTGGCGCGTTGTGCATGCTTCCAGAGCGCTTCCAGAATGCTTCCAGAGTGAAGCGATAGCATGAAAGCCTGTGCCATCGTATCAGCACAGCACAGAGCCGGATCCTCACAGACCGCCCTGCAAGGGATGGCTGGACAGGCGAAAGGATAGGGAAGGCTACAGATCCGAGCGAATGGGAGAATCCTGGCCGCCAGTATCGTGGCGGTGAGGAGCACAGGCACACGGCAGACTCATTGAGAACGCAAGAGTCGCCGCAGCTTGCCCTTCACCATCTCCAAGGTTGGAATGGAACGGACAAACTTACGATAGGCGGCACCGATACCCATGAGCTTCACCGGACGTTGGCCAGAGAATGCGGTCCGATCCAGGAGAGCAAACCATCGGTCCTGGAAGTTCGCGGAGTAATCAGCATGCCAGGGCTTGACTTTTCCTAGGAAATGGATGATTCCATCTGAAAAGCCGATATCCGCCTTGCCTTTCGACGTGTTCCACTTCGGATCAAGAACCAACCAGTCATCCGCCAGAACGATATTGAGGGCGTCTTGATCCATCTGATCAAGCAAGTCGTAGTTGTCTTGGGCAATTGTCAAAGCCTTCAATTGAATATGACGTTCTCGCCAGGCGTCCAGATCCATGACAATAACCCCTGAGTTAAAGTATTGCTGAGGATTATCCAGCTTCAGCTTTTCGCGAAGGCGCTGTTGCTGCTGCGGGGTGTCGATACCACCGTCAATCACACATGCACTCGATTTCCCTTGCAGATCGAGCAGCTGCAAGCCATTCAGATCCGAGCAGACGATAAGATCCGTATCCAAGTAGATACAGCGGGACACATCAGCCAAATACTCGGGAATGAAGAAGCGTGCATATGGGGATTTGCTCTTGACGAGCAGCGTGCTTCGAAGGTTATCGACCTGCCCAAGGTCGAAGTCTATAAACTTGATGGTGCCAAGGTTGGCAGTTTGCCAGGAGGCAAAGAGCTTCTGCTTATCTTCAGGGGATAGATCAACGCTGATGACATAAACGTTGAGGGTGGTACTGCAGGCTTCCAACGCGGACCGGACAGTAACTGCAGCACCCCAAAGATAATTCGCGGTGGCAACAATCACAATATTGACCATTGTGCCTCAAGCGTCCTTCACGCTGAAGTTTAGCTCAGGGCCATGAATCAGCAGCGTTGCCCTGGCCAATTGGCCGTATGGCCCGACATGACATCAGGGATTGCTGAACAGTGTCTTTTGGGGTGTTGCCCGTTCCCGGCCCCGTTCAGTTAAGCAATGGCGTCCCGTAGAGATGATCCTGTCGGCATGCCAGCGACGGGGAGAGATCGGACATCCGGAAGCTGTGGAGGTCGCTCGCAAGCTGAAGCGGACTAGGGCGAAGCCGAGCAAAGCGCGGGCAACCTGGACCCATCACGCGGATGGATCCGCGTGCAGCCACCGAGGCCTGCTGTTGCAGACGGTGGCGGACCGATCCCCAATCCAGGATGAGGGGAAACAGTGCCACGAACCAGGGGGTGCCGAACCAGCTGCTCAGGTGGAAGTCCAGGCCTCCCTGGTACAAAACTCTCAGGTGGTAGGTTTCTGATCACTGCTGATGCAGCCTGATGGGCCTGGATGACGAACTGATGCTTGCGCTCATCGGATCAGGCTGAACATCCCAGCATGAAGCCGCGTCCCGAAATCCTGCAGATCAAGGCCGTTGACCGACAGCGCCGCCAAGGGATGGGCGGATGCACATTCAGGAGACCCTGCCTGCTTGGGATGGGAATCAACAAGCGATGGAATGGAAGCCTTTCAATCCTGCGCAGCGAACAACCCACTGGCTCACCGACTAGGGATACGCTAAGGTTGATTCGACAAGCCAATCGGGGAAACTGTTCCGAATCGACACAGATGTCGAAGTTCCTATGCTGGCTGCTTGGGCTGGCCTGCTGTATTGGCACAGTCGGTACAGCTCAGGCTTTACCGATCTCACCCGGTGATCGAGTCAAGGTGACCATTCCTGAGGGTGAAGAATTCAGTGGAATCTTTGAAATCAATCTGAACGGAGAACTTGAGCTTCCCTATCTCAAGGGAATCTCAGCCGTCGGCCTGGAACCTGAACAGCTGCAGAAGCGTGTCTCTCAAGCCCTTGTGCAACAGGGCTTCTTTCAACCATCCTTCCTCAGGGTCAGCCTGAGCGTCGTCCAGTGGGCACCGGTTCCCGTCTTCGTGATCGGATCCGCTTTTCAGCCTGGTCGCGTGTTGATCAACGAGTTGAGTGATGTCGAACAGACGCAGACTCCTGTTCAACTCTCTGGGCAGGCCCCGCTCAACCGTATGCTCACCACGGCTCTGCGTCGTGCTGGAGGCGTGACTCCCACCGCCGATGTCACCGCCGTGGAGTTGAAACGAGGATCACGAAGGCAAGTGTTAGACCTCTCCGGTGCCTTCACGGGGGTACCATTTAAGGACATCCCGCTGATTGCCGGTGATCAAGTGATTGTTCCAGACACGGGTAGCGTGAACCCACTGATCGTTCGCCCGTCGCACATCACTCCCGCTGAGGTTGAAATCAATATCTCCAATCTTACTGTTCCTGCGGCGGGGAACTCTGTTGCCGGTATTGGCTCTCAGGCCAGGAACTTTCCCTATGGCTCACGCCTGTCCCATGCCGTCATCTCGGCGAACTGTGCAGGTGGAACCATGGTCACCAATGCGCGACGCAAAGCCATCCTGGTGCGAACAGAAAGAGCCTCGGGCAAGACGACGGTCTACGAACGGGGAGTAGAAGATCTTCTTCGTGCCTCGACGGACAACGCCAACAACCCCTACCTCATGGCGGACGATGGTGTGGCCTGTTATGACTCCAAGATGACAAACTTCCAGGCCGTACTTAGTATCTTTACCCAGTTCCTGAATCCCGCCGTTTTGATTTATGATCGAAGCATTCCCTAAGTTAGAGTGAAAGAAGCTCCACCCATCATCAGACGCCTGAAGCCGAAGGTGCAGGCCGTGCAAGAACCCTTGGGCAAGGCGACCCGGCTGTTTGCTGAGCAGTTTCGAAACATCCCGGGGTTGAAGGCTCCGGATCCGAAGGGTTGGTGGAAAAAGCTGAGTCGCACGGACAAGCTTCGCTGGAGTCGTTATCTTTTCGTTTCCACATGTACGAATGGCCTGATCTGGGGATCCAGCATTCTTTATCTCTTGCTGGCGAAGCCCGTCTACACCAGTTCATGGGCTTTGATTTTACCTGGAAGCGCTAACGCTGTGAATCTAAGCCTGCCTGAGATTGGTCAAGCTACGGCATCAAATGAATCTCTTGGCTTGGCAACATTTGATCCCCGAGCCAACTATGAATTCATCTTCGTTAGCGAGCAGGTATTGGCAAGGGCTGCCAAGCTTGCCAATATTCCAAAAGCGGACTTCGCCAAGCCGCGCATTAAGAATATTGATAATACAACGCTGATGCAGATTGATACCACCGGTCCATCGCCTGAAGATGCTCGCAAGCGTGCCAATGCATTGCATGACGCCATGGTAGAGCGTCTCAATGAGCTGCGTGTCAGCGAGATCGAACAACGGCAAGGTCCAGCACAGAAGATTCTTCTGGAAACGCAGCAGAAGCTTGAGAATGCCCAAAAGCAAGTGTCTGCATACAAGCGCCAGTCGGGCCTCACATCGACAGAACAGGTGGAGATTCTGTCGGCTAATATTGAACAACTACGCAAGCAAAGGGCCGAACTTGCTGCTCAGCAATCGCAGGCTGAAAGTCGACTGCAGAAATTGAGTCGTAGCCTGGGGCTGTCTCCATCCGAGGCCACAGATGCGTTCAAGTTGCAGGTGGATCAGATCTTCCAGCAGAACTTAAAAGACTACAGCGAGGCCACATCTATACTCAAGGTTCAACAATCGAAGTTCGGCCGAAATAATCCTCGAATTCTCAAAGAGATCAAGCGGCAAGAGGCGGCAATGCAAGCCTTGAATCAGCGTGCCACTCTCTTGCTTGGTCGGCCTGTATCCGCCCAGACACTCTCACGACTTGCCTTGACGGGTGCAAGTTCGGGGCGCGAGTCTCTCTTTCAGAATCTGGTGAATTACCAATCAGATGCGAGTGGCGCCGCATCACAAGTTCGTAAGCTTGATCAACAGATCAGCTCTTTGGAGAACCGGCTTAGGCTGATGTCCCAGAGGCAGTCGTCGTTGGAGAATCTGAAGCGAAACGAGCAGATCGCAGAAGCCGTGTTTGCCTCCACACTGGCCAAACTGGATCTTGGTCAGGCGAACATCTTTGCAGCGTTCCCGTTGATTCAGATTGCTGTGGAGCCATCGCTGCCGGAAAAGGCGACGTCACCAAAACGGTCATTGGTTCTTGCTGGCTCAGCCTTTGGTTCCATTCTGACGACGACCGGTCTCTGGATTCTTTGGATCCGCAAGCCCTGGATCAAGCGGCTCGGCCGTTGGGTTTCAACCTAGCCAGGAGACTTCTTTGGGACTCAAGACGCTTCTTTCCAAGGCCTTTCATTCTGAGGATGATCTTCAGCCGAGAAACGTGCCAGAGCGTCTTCTGTGGTGGTCGATTATCTGCACGTACCCCATCTGGCTGGTCGGTGGGCTGTATGTGGTGGGATCTGTTCTGTGCTGGCTACTTCTGGGTTGTCTGCTGATCAAGATCCTGGCCCGCATGGATCACCCAGAGGAGAATGAAGAGATTTCGATTTCTCCAGTGATCTGGCTTTGGATTATCGGAATGATCGTCATGGAAGTTGCCTTGATTGCAGGCCATGTGAATTTCAACCTCGGTACGGGGGCGATCATCAAGTCCACCATTGGCTGGGCCAAGGGCTGGGCAGCCTTGGCCCTATACCCGCTAGCCGGAGCCCTGCCGATTCGCAGCAGCATCATCACCCGTGCTATTTGCATCGTCGGGCTGCATACGCTGCTCATCATGCCTTTTCTGATGCTGACCCCCAATTTGGGGCTTCCAGAGGTCCTCTACGTCTCGCCACTGAGGGCCGTCGGTGGTCCGGGGAATGAGTTCTTTGATGTTCCTCTCTACGAAATTGATGGCAGCACAGGTGATCTTCGCTGGCGTCTCTTTGCACCGTGGGGGCCAGCCCTTGGGTTTGTGGGCAACATCAACTTCATGATTTGCCTCCTGGAAAAGGACAAGAAATGGAAACTGCTCGGGATCGCTGGTTCGATCGTCATGTGCTTTGTCTGCAAGTCACGTCTGGCCCAGCTCTGCATCATCCTGATCCCGTCCGTGACGTTCGTGGTTTCCAGACTCCGCAAACCGGTCATGCTGATATCACTAGGGGTGGTCTCCTATCTGGGCGGGATCTTCGCCACGACCATTCTGACCGCCATCAATGACTACTGGGAAGGTTTCAAAGGGGCTCGGGCTGGCTCGACCCGTGTTCGCTTTGCGTTGAAGCGAATTGCCTTCCACCGCTGGGAGACTGAGGCTCCGATCTGGGGGCATGGTGTTGTGGAAGGCGGCCCCCATCTGGTGGAGTACATGGCCATCGGCTCCCATCACACCTGGGCCGGGGTTCTTTTCGTGAAGGGCATCGTGGGATTCTTCGCTATTGCGGTGCCGATGCTGGCAACGGGTGTGGATCTGCTGCGCCGCGCGGCCAGTCCCCACTATCAACTTGGCTCTGCGGGCCTGGGAATCATCATTCTCCTCTTCATGTACACGTTTGGTGAGAATCTTGAAATCCTCGTCTATCTTTTCTGGCCGGGTATGGTGATCATGGGAATGGCTCTGCAGGAGAAGAAAAGCACTCCCCAGCCAGAGCTTCAGCCCGTGTTGTGATGCCGACCAAAACGAACTGCAGTCAGATGCCCGGATGCCATGATGAGCCAATAGAAGCTCCAGCGTGGGGTTGACCGTTCATGCGCCTGCTCAGCAACCTGAAACGGTTCATCCCGAAGGATCGATTCATCCGCAACATCGGCTGGATGGGTGTGGGGGAGGTGGGCATCCGAGTCTCGCGACTCGTGGCCACGGTTCTGCTGGCCAGGCTGCTGAGCCCCAGGGACTATGGCCTGGCGGCCATCGTTCTGACCTCCGGCGAACTTGTAAAAGTCTTCACACGCAACGGCATCGGCGACAAGATCGTGCAGGCCGATGCGGATGAGGTCAGCGAGATCTGTCAGACGGCATGGAGTCTGAACTGGCTGATCGGATTCAGCCTGTTTCTTATCCAAGTCATTGGTTCGACTGTCATTGCCAAGGTCTACAACGACAACGCGCTGATCGTGCCGATCATCGTGGTGAGTTTCAGCTATCTGATCTATCCACTCTCCATGGTCCAGTCGGCCCTGGTGCGTCGCAAGAATCGGCTGAAGTTCTACAGCATGACCAACCTCGCAGCCGTCGCCAGCGAAAACCTGATGACGGGGATCTTTGCGCTGCTGGGGATGGGCATGTGGGCGATTGTGCTTCCCAGGTTGCTGGTGGCTCCCGTCTGGGTCGCGATGATGCTGCGCTTCGAGCCATGGCGACCGGCGATGACGTTCACGCTCAAGCGCTGGAAGTCCGTGCTGCAGTTCGGCAGTCGCATCCTTGGGGTGGAGATGCTCAACACCTTCCGGGAGAATGTGGACTATCTCCTGATCGGCCGCTTCATCGGTGTCAAGGCGCTTGGGGTGTACTACTTCGCCTTCAACGCCGGACTCGGTCTCAGCCTGAGCGTGATCAATGCCTTGTCGGTCTCGCTCTACTCCGACTTCTGTGACGTCCGCAGTCAACCCGCCGTACTCAAGGAGCGTTTCCGTAAGAACCTGCTCACCATCACCAAGGTGATCGTGCCCGTGGTTGCTTTGCAGTGCAGCCTTGCCCCGCTGTATGTGCCGATCGTCTTCGGCCGGCAATGGGTGTCTGAGGGTGCGGTGCCGATTCTCATGCTGATCTGCCTGTCGGCCCTGTCCAGGCCTTTCGCCAACGCCTCGGCGATGCTGTTCCGCGCCGTGGGCTTGCCCCAGGTGGATCTGCTCTGGAACCTGGCCTTCACGGTGGCACTCACCGTGGCCATTCTGATCGGCACGACATGGGGATCCCTGGGCGTCGCCGCCGCCGTCGCAGCAGCCCATCTCACGCTGCAACCGATCTACCTGATGCTGGGGCAACGGCTGCTGCGAAGGATCCAGATCGCTCAGCCCGCTGGCCTGTGACTGGGGCCCCGCCCGAGGCGAGGTTATGGTGTTGGAAGCCTTCAAGCCTCGCGACTCCCGCCACCGGTCCGGAGCACGTCCATGGCGCTCCGGCTGCCATCAGAACCAAGCCTGACGTCCGTCCGCCCGATCCGCTCGTGAAGATCTACGCCATTTGCCTGATCAAGAATGAGGGCGATGTCATTGCAGATTGTCTGCATCATGCACTGACGTTCTGCGATCGGATCTTTGTTCTTGATAACGGCAGCACGGATGGTACCTGGGAAACCGTCAATAACCTTGCAGGGCAGTATCCAGCGATCGTGATTGAGGAACAACTCCTTATTCCATTCCGTGATGGTATGCGCTCCATCGTCTACAACAAATACAACCACGAACTGACGGATCAGGATTGGTGGCTGCGGCTGGATGGGGATGAATTCCTTGAAGGGAACCCCAGAGAGGTGCTGGCCAAGGCGAATCGTGAAAGGGCCGACTTCGTGACGGCCTGGAATCTTCAGTTCTATTTCACGGATACGGATTACAAGAACTGGGCGGCCGAGCAGCTGGAACCCAGCCGACCCATCACCGAACGGCGCCGCTACTACTCCGCCAACTGGCGGGAGTACCGCTTCTTCCGCAACCAGCCCCATCAACCCTGGAACGAAGCAGTGGCCCCACAGTGGCCCGATGGACTCACCAAAGCCTGTTCGCAGCGCCTCTACAACCGCCACTACCCCTACCGCACGCCCGACCAGATCAAGGAGAAGCTCCAGGCCCGTTTCGGCCACGAACAGTTTCGCCATATCAACTCCATCGACTGGACATCCAAGGTGCTGCCTGCGCGCCAGCTGAACCACTTCCAGGAGGGTCAGCCACCGACCATCAACCAGTTCGATTACTACGCCAAACGCCTGCGAATGATCCGGATCACCCTGATGGGGCGTTTCAGGGCCATCCTGCGTCGACTTCTGGGCGGCCACCGCTCCAGCCATACCTCGTAGGGGGTTCGATGGCGCAGACCGATGAACCCGAAACGTCTGCGGCCGGTGCGGCCCCAGCAGGACAGCACACGCCGGCCATTTCCGTGGTGGTTCCGATCTACAACGCGGCGCCGCACATCGAGCAAACCCTGCGCTCCGTGCAGAACCAGAGCCTGAGCAACTGGGAACTGATCGCCGTTGATGACGGCTCCACCGACGACAGCTGCGCCATCGTGTCCCGCCTGTTCGGGGACGATCCCCGGGTGCACCTGGTGAGCCAGCCCAACGCGGGCGTCTCGATGGCCCGCAATCGCGGGGTGGCGCGCAGCCGTGCGCCCCTGATCGCCTTCCTCGATGCCGATGACCTCTGGCATCCCGACAAACTGCGCCTGCATGTGGCGTACCACGCCGACCATCCTGATGTCGGCGTGAGTTTCGCCCGCGTCGCGTTCCTGTCCCCTGAGGGGGCGCCCACGGGCCTGCTGGCGGCCCTGCCCCGGGAATCGCATCGGCCGGTGGACTTTCTCTGTGAGAACCCCACCAACACCACCTCCAACTGGGTGCTGCGGCGGCAGGTGTTCGACGCGGTGGGTGGATTCGTCACCGACATGAGTTATTCGGAGGATCTGGAATGGCTGCTGCGGGTGGCCTGCGATGGCCGCTGGCAGATCGCCGGCTTGCCCCAGGTGCTCACCTACTACCGCACCTCGACCGGCGGACTCTCCTCGAGCCTGCAGCGCATGGAGCGGGGCTGGCTGCGGCTGATCACCGAAGCCCGTCGCTATGCGCCGGAGCTGGTGGCGCGCCACTTCGCCACGGCCCAGGCCATCCACCTGCGCTACCTGGCCCGGCGCTCCCTGCGGCTGGGAGGGGCGCCCGCCATCGGCACCGATTTCATGCTGCGCTCCCTGCGCTCCGACTGGCGGATCCTGCTGCAGGAGCCGCGCCGTACCGTGCTCACGGCCCTGGCCATCTTCGCCCGGCAGCTGCTGGCCCCCTTCCACCGCCCCAGTGGCCCCCGCGACGGGGCACGGCCATGATGGCTCTCGCCAACGCCCCGCTGCCTGTGAGGCCACTTCCATGAGCCGATCCCCCCTGGTCTCGGTGGTGATGCCGCTCTACAACTCCGCCGCCACGGTGAGGGAAAGCCTGGAATCCGTTCTCAGCCAGACCTACCCCAACATGGAGATCCTGGTGGTGAACGACGGCTCCACCGATGACGGGGTGGCGATCTGCCAGGGGTACCAGGACGGGCGCATTCGGGTGGTGCATCAGCAGAACCGGGGCCTGGCCGGAGCGCGCAACACCGGCATCCGGCAGGCCAAGGGGGAGTTCCTGGGATTTCTGGACAGCGATGATCTGTGGCTGCCCACCAAGGTGGAGCGCCATGTGGCCCATCTGCAGGCGCGGCCGGAGGTGGGTGTCAGCTTTTCCCGCTCCGGATTCATCGATGAGGACTCCAGGCCGATCGGGATCTACCAGATGCCGAGGCTGCAGGACATCACGCCGGAGATCGTCTTCTGCCGCAATCCGATCGGCAATGGCTCCGCGGTCGTCATCCGCCGCGAGGTCTTCGCTGCCATTCGCTTCACCGCCAATCTCTATGGCACCGAGGAAGACTTCTTCTTCGACGACAGCTTCCGTCAGTCCGAAGACATCGAGTGCTGGTTGCGGATCGCCCTCCAGACCCACTGGCGCATCGAGGGGATCCCCGAGGCCCTGACGCTTTACCGCATCAGCGACGGCGGACTCTCGGCCAACCTGATGAACCAGTACGCCACCTGGGAGCGGGTTCTGCTCAAGACCGAAACCACCAACCCCGATTTCATCGCCCAGTGGGGCTCCAGGGCCCGGGCCTATCAGCTGCGTTACCTGGCGCGCCGGGCCACCCGCCAGCGGGATGGCGCCCTGGCCGTGCGCCTGCTGCACCAATCCCTGGCCACCGACTGGAGGGTGCTGCTGGAGGAACCACGGCGCACCCTGATCACCCTGGTGGCGGCCTATCTGCTGCTGGTGTTGCCGGAGGGTCCCTATCGCTGGCTGGAGGGCCGGATGCTGCGCTCCACCGGCGCCAGCCAGAAGCGGCGCATGCAGGGGGAACTGGGACGATGAAGATCCTGCTGGTCTGCTCTTCGGGGGGGCATTTCAAGGCCCTGCAGCAACTGGTCGACTTCTGGGGGCGCCATCCCCATCTCTGGATCACCTTCCGCACGCCGACCACCGAAACGGCGCTGGCCGGGGAGCCGGTGCAATGGGCCCACAGCCCCACCAACCGCAACCTGCCCAATCTGCTGCGCAACCTGGGGCTGGCACTGCAGGTGATCCGCAGCCAGCGGCCGGACGTGATCGTTTCGACCGGTGCCGGCGTGGCCGTCCCCTTTCTTCTGCTCGGTAAGCTGTTCGGATGCAAGACCGTGTTCATCGAGTCCGTGACCCGCATCGAGACCCTGAGCCTCTCGGCGCGGCTCGTTCGACCGTTTCTTGACATCCTCTACGTGCACTGGCCCCAGCTGCAGCGTCGCTATCCCCGCGCCGAACTTGTCCAGGACAAGGGGACACCATGATCCTGGTGAGCGTGGGAACGGAACAGTTCCCGTTCAACCGGCTGATGCAGTGGATGGAGCTGCTGATCCAGCAGGAGCTCATCGATGAGGAGATCGTTGTTCAGTACGGCACCTGTACCTTTCTCCCCAGCGGCACCACCGTGTACCGGTTGCTGAAGGAGGACTCCTTTCGGGCCCTGGTGGAAAAGGCTCGGATCGTGATTGCCCATTGCGGGGAAGGAACGGTCCTGTTGCTCGATGAACTGGAGCAGCCCTTCATTCTGGTGCCCCGCAGCGTCCGCTACCAGGAACATGTCGACGATCACCAGGTGGAACTCGCCCTTGCCCTGAAACAGTTGGGTGTGCCGATCGCCTGGAGTCCAGGGGATCTCGTGCGCTTTCTCGGTGCCCCGTTCAAGACCTCGATCAGCGACGTGACCGACAGCTCCGCCCAGTCCCTCTGCCGGAGTCTCCACTCCCATTTTCCCGAGCCATGAACGGCGGCCCGTCTTCCCAGGATTCGTTCGTCAGGACCGTGCGCAACGGTGTCCTGATCCTGCAGCTGCCGCCCCGGCTCACCGTGGCCGAAGCCGTGGCGTTCCGCTCCGGTTTCGGGGGCTGGCTGGCGGAGGTGCAGGACCTGCGGCAGGTGATCCTGGATTTCGGGCGCACGGCCATCATCGACAGCAGCGGCATCGGTGCCCTGGTGGGCGCCATCAAGGCGGCCCAGGAGCGCGCGGTTCCCCTGGCGGCCTGGAGCCTGAACCGTCAGGTGTTCCTGGCCCTGCAGATGACGGGACTGGAGAAGGTCCTGCCGGTCACGGCCCATTCCGAGGGGCTGTTGCCCCAGCTGTCCCATACGGAGGACCAGCGGCCACCGCTCACCCACCCCTCGGTGCGCTCCGCCGTCAAGCGAGGCATGGATGTCTGCGGCGCCCTGGTGGGGCTGGGGGTCACGGCGGTGCTGTTCCTGCCCATCGCCCTGGCCATCCGTCTCGACAGCCCGGGGCCGATCCTCTTCCGGCAGGTGCGCTGCGGCTGGATGGGCCGCCATTTCCGGATCTGGAAGTTCCGCTCGATGGTCACCGATGCCGAACGGCTGAAGGACAGTGTGGTGAACCAGGCCCAGGGGGCCTTCTTCAAGAATGACAATGACCCCAGGATCACCCGCGTGGGCCGGATCCTGCGCAAGACCAGCCTGGATGAACTGCCCCAGTTCTGGAACGTGCTGATCGGCGACATGAGCCTGATCGGCACACGGCCCGCCACCCCGGACGAAGTGCGCCGCTACGCCATCCCCAGCTGGCAGCGGTTCGATGTGCGGCCTGGTCTGAGTGGCGAATGGCAGGTGAGCGGCCGCTCTTCGATCCGGGATTTCGAAGATGTGATCCGGCTGGATCTGCGCTACCAGCAGAACTGGAGCCTGGGTTACGACCTCAAGCTGATCGTCCGCACCTTTCTTGTGCTGTTCAGCAAGAACTCAGGGGCGGCATGAACCTGCCCCAGGCCTCAGAATCCGATCGGCCCCTCAGCCAGCTCGCCGTCAACAGTGATCTCGATGAGATCGAGACGGTGCTCCGCTGGTTCGAGCAGCTGGGTGATCCCGCCGTGCCGTCGGAGCTCTGGATGCAGGCCCAGCTGGCCCTTGTCGAGGGGTTCACCAACGCGGTCCGCCATGCCCACGCCGATCTGGACCCGCCGCCGCCGGTCCAGATGTCGGTGCAGGTGAGCAGCCAGCGGTTCTGCGTGCAGATCCTCGACCAGGGAGCCCCCTTCGACTTCGAGGCCGCCCTGGCGAGCGTGGAGAAGGCGATGGAAGCCACAGGTCACGATCCCCTCGCCAGGGAGGCCCACTGGGGCCTGGTGATGTTGCTGAAGCTGCGCAGCACCTATGGATGGACGATCAGCCACCGGCGGATCGACGCAGCGACCAACTGTCTGTCCCTGTGCCACCCCCTCAGCGCGGATGGGGGGGCAGGAAGGTCATCGTGAAGTACTCGGGATGGCAACGGGCTGGCTGAAAGATCGACCAGCGCGTCCACAGATGCAGGTAGTGGTTCGTCCCGTTCGGCCCCCGTCCCCAGCCATGGGCGACGGACTGGCCCCAGACGATGCTGTTCGCTTCCAGGGCCTTTCTTCGCTCCGGAGGGAGTGAGCTCAGATCTCCCCGGTAGAGGATTCTCCGGCCCCGGTAGAAGAAGGCGGCTTCGGTGTCCGAGTCCTTGTGGTGCTCATCGACCAGGAACCACACCTTCTTGCTCTTCTGGAGCAGCCAGAAGCTGCGCGAACAGCGGGGAGGGACGGTGTCGTTCTTGTAGCTGTAGAGAAGGCCGTGGTGATGGTCCGGAGCCCCAAGGGCTGGGGTGACGATCTCCAGACCCATGAACAGAAGGGCAGACGTACGGACGGCGAATCGGTGCAACCGTGGCGATGCAACCGATCGCCGCAATCGAGGCTGCAATCGGGCTCACCGTTGGACTTGGTGGAAGAATTTTAGACCGGGGCCAGGCCTGTCCTGTTCATGGGGCTCAGCCAGTGGCTGCCTTCGGCTCGCTAACCTCAGACGAGAAGTCTGATCCGGGCTGACCGCACCGTGAACCGCCAAGCCACCCTGCCCCTGGCTCTGGCCCTGTTCAGCTGTCTGGCCGGATCGTGGGTGGAGCCCGCCCTGGCCGCCGCCCCAGGCACCGAGCCGACGGCGATCGGCCCCGATCCTGCAGCGACGACGGTGGAGCCCGCCTTCCCCCCGCTGCAGCTGGTCCTGGACCGCCGCAGGCGGCTGCTGAAGGTGATGGAGGGGGACCGGGAACGGCGCCGCTTCCGGGTCGGGGTGGGCATGCCCGGCTGGGAGACGCCGGTGGGTTCGTTCAGCGTGATCGAGAAGACCGCCTACCCGATCTGGGAACATCCCGCCAAGGGCGTGCGCATTCCCCCCGGCCCCACCAATCCCCTCGGTTCCCGCTGGATCGGCTTCCATCGCGACTGCAAGGGCCGGCGCGGCTTCAACGGCCAGGAGCACCTGGAGGTGAAGGGGTGCGTGACCTCCGGGTTCCACGGCACACCGAATCGCGACAGTGTCGGCGGTGCCGTCTCCCATGGCTGTGTGCGGCTGTTCGACGAGGACGTCAGGGAGCTGTTCGAGATGGTGCAGGTCGGCACACCGGTGACGGTGCTGCCCTGAGCCCGCTGTCGCCGGCAGCCGGAGCGCTCCGTGGCAGCCCGTAGAGTTCCAGGCGCACCAGCGATCGAGCACGGATGAGGGTTCTGTTTGCCGCTGCGGAGTGCGCTCCGATGATCAAGGTGGGAGGCATGGGCGACGTGGTCGGCTCCCTGCCACCGGCCCTGGCGGCATTGGGGCACGACGTCCGGATCATCATGCCGGGCTACGGAAAACTGTGGAGTCGGCTGGAGATTCCGGCCGAACCGATGTGGCGTGGCCACGCGATGGGCACCGATTTCGCCATCTACGAAACCCGCCACCCCACCAGCGGTCTGACCATCTATCTGGTGGGCCATCCGGTGTTCGATCCCGAGCGCATCTATGGCGGTGAAGATGAGGACTGGCGCTTCACCTTCTTTGCCAACGCCACTGCCGAATTCGCCTGGAACGGCGGCTGGAAGCCCCAGGTTCTCCATTGCCACGACTGGCACACGGGAATGATCCCGGTGTGGATGCATCAGGACCCGGAGATCAGCACGGTGTTCACCATCCACAACCTCCGCTACCAGGGCCCCTGGCGCTGGAAGCTGGACCGCATGACCTGGTGCCCCTGGTACATGCAGGGCGACCACACCATGGCGGCGGCCCTGCTCTATGCCGACCGGGTGAATGCGGTCTCGCCCACCTATGCGATGGAGATTCGCACGCCCGAGTACGGCGAGAGGATCGACGGACTGCTCAACTTCATCAGCGGCAAGCTGCGCGGCATCCTCAACGGCATCGACACCGAGGACTGGAATCCCGCCACCGACACCACCCTGCCGGCCCCCTTCTCCGCTGACGACCTCAGCGGCCGCAGCGCCAGCAAGCGGCTGCTGCAGGAACGGATGGGCCTCAACGTCAACCCCCGCTCCTACCTGATGGGGATGGTGAGCCGGCTGGTGGACCAGAAGGGCGTCGACCTGCTGCTGCAGGTCGCCGACCGGGTGCTGGCCTACAGCGACAGCCAGTTCGTGGTGCTGGGCACCGGTGATCGGGGCTACGAGTCGGGCCTGTGGCAGATGGCGGCCCGCCACCCCGGCCGCTTCTCCGTGTTCCTCACCTACGACGACGCCCTGTCGCGGCTGATCTATGCCGGCAGCGACGCCTTCCTGATGCCGAGCCGCTTCGAGCCCTGCGGCATCAGCCAGATGCTGGCGATGCGCTACGGCTCGATCCCGGTGGTGCGCCGTGTCGGCGGCCTGGTGGACACCGTCCCCCCCAACGACCCCACCGCCGGCACCGGCACCGGCTACGGCTTCGATCGCTACGAGGCGATCGACTTCTACACGACGATCGTGCGCTCCTGGGAGGCCTATCGCAACGAGCCCAGCTGGCAGGAGCTGCAGCGGCGGGCCATGACCACCGACTTCAGCTGGAACCGCTCCGCCCTGGAGTACGACGCCATGTACCGGGAGGTCTGCGGGGTCAAGGAGCCCACCCCCGACGCGGCCCAGGTGGAGCGCTTCTCCCAGGGTCAGGGGGCGGATCCGAGCCTGCTGCACGACGACTCCCGGCCGGAGGGCTCCCCCAAGGAGCCGCCGCCGCCCCAGCGTCCCCGCAACCCCCTGGCCCTGCTGCGCCGCCGCAACGACTCCTGAGCCAGCTCCCCGTGTCCGGCGTCCATGGCTGATCCGGTTCCACCACCCTCCGATCTGCCGGCGCCCTACGCGAGCCCCTGGGGCCGGCTCGCCCAGGCGCTGCTGGCCGTGCTGGCTTCCCTGAGCCTGAAGCTGCGCGAACTCTGGCGCCGCAATGGCGAGGGGGACCTGTCGGTGCCGGGGTTCTGGCCGCAGGGGCTGGCCCCGGTGTTCTGGCCCCTGCTGCTGGCGGCCTTGCTGGCCCTGCTCCTGGCCCTGGCGGGTCAGGCCCGGCGCGGGCTGAACCACCGGGCTGCCCCGGCCAGCGGTGCCGCGGCTCCCGTCGTGGCTCCAGCTCCCCCAGTCCCCGTCCCCACGGCGCCCGTCCCCGCACCAACGGCGATCGCCGCGCCGGAGCCCGTGGCCGAGCCCGAGCCGCCGCCCGCCCTGGAGCTCGACCCCCTCCTGGCCCTGCTGGCGGAGGACGACCCGGAGCACCTGATCGCCTCGGCCCATCCGGAGCCCGCCGAAGGTCGCCTGGTGCTGACGATGGCGCCGGCCTACGCCGGTCTCGCCCCGGCAAGCCGGGGCCGCTGGGCGGAGCGCTGGCAGGAGCGCGCCCGGGGGCTGGGCTACGAGCGGCTGGAGCTGGTGGACGGCCAGCGGCGGCTGCTCGCCCGCGGCGCCCTGGTGGGGTCGGGCATGATCCTGCTCGACCCCGGAACTTCAGGTTGATGCTGCTGCCGTTCGAGCCGTTGCTCCAGCTCTTCGGCGAGCCCCTGGTGGCCCCGGGCAGCGCCGGCCCCGAGCCCATCCGTCGGGTCAGCACCGACAGCCGCGGCGATCTGACCGGCGCCCTGTTCGTGCCGCTGGTGGGGGAGCGCTTCGATGGCCACCGCTTCGTGGCCGATGCCTTCGCCGCCGGTGCGGCGGCGGCGCTGGTGCAGCGGGACCGGCTGGATGGGACGGTGCTGGCGGAGCTGGTGTCCGGCAGCGGCCGGCCGATCTGGCCCGTGGACGACACCCTGGAGGCCTACCAGCAGCTGGCCCGTCTCTGGCGGCGGCAGCTGGGGCTGCCGGTGGTGGCGGTGACCGGTTCGGCGGGCAAGACGACGACACGGGAGCTGATCCGGGCCGCCCTGACCCCGCTTGGGCCGGTGGTGGCCAGCAGCGGCAACGAGAACAACGACGTGGGGGCGCCGCTCACGATCCTGAAGGCGGACGGGGGCACGGCGGCCCTGGTGGTGGAGATGGGCATGCGGGGACTGGGGGAGATCGACCGTCTGACCCGCTGCACCGAGCCGGACGTGGCGGTGATCACCAACATCGGCACCGCCCACATCGGCCGCCTCGGCAGCCGGGAGGCGATCGGCCAGGCCAAATGCGAAATCACCGCCGGACTCCGGCCGGAAGGGGTGCTGGTGATTCCCGCCGGGGATCCGCTGCTGGAGCAGTCCCTGGCGCGAGTCTGGCGGGGCCGGGTCGTGCGCGTCGCCCTGGAGGACGAGGCGGCGGCCTTCCCGGCGGGGGTGCCGGCGCCGGGGCTGGTGGGCCGGCTGGAGGGGTCTCGGCTGAGCCTCCTGGACGGCCCGAGCCTGGCCCTGCCGCTGGAGGGGCGCCACAACGCCCGCAACCTGCTGCTGGCGGTGGCCGTCGCCCGGGAACTGGGCGTGCCGGCGACGGCCCTCGGCGAGCTGGCGGTGGAGCTGCCGGGCGGTCGCGCCCGACGCCTGCAGCTGGGGGGCGTGGAGCTGCTCGATGAGACCTACAACGCCTCGCCGGAGGCGGTTCTCGCCGCCCTGGAGCTGCTGGGAGCCCCGGATGGAGCCTGCGAAGGCCGCCGCTATGCGGTGCTGGGCACGATGCTCGAGCTGGGGGAGCGCAGCCTGGAGCTGCACCGCCAGGTGGCGGGACGGGCCCGGGCGCTGGGTCTCGACGGACTGGTGATCGTGGCCGCCGAGGCCGAGGCGCAGGCGATGCTCGCCGCCGCCGCCGGCTTGCCGCGGCTGGCGCGGGCGGCCACGCCCGAGGAGGCGGCCGCCGTGCTGCTCGACTGGCTCGAGCCGGGGGATCGGGTGCTGCTCAAGGCCAGCCGCGGGGTGGCCCTGGAGCGGGCGATTCCCGTCCTGGAGGCGGCCCTCGCCCCGGCCGCCTGAAGTACGCCGCCCGAAGCACGCCGCTTGATACGCGTTGCCGCCCCCAGCAGGATGGGGCGTCCGCCGACCGCTTCCCGATGGTGAAACCCGTGTTCGTGACCACCACCTTCACGATCGAGGGCTACACAATCACCGCCTACCGGGGCCTGGTGCGCGGCATCGTCGTGCGCTCCCCCACCCTGGTGCAGGGCTTCCTGGGTGGGCTCAAGCAGATCGTGGGCGGCCGGATCGGCGCCTACACCGAGATGTGCGAGCAGGCCCGGGAGCAGGCCTATGAGCAGATGATCCAGCACGCCCGGGCCCTGGGTGCCAATGCCATCGTCGGCACCCGCTACGACGGCTCGGAGGTGCAGGGCGGCACCGCCGCCGCCACCGAGGTGCTCTGCTACGGCACCGCGGTGGTGGTGGAGCCCCGGCCCAGCAGCAGCGGCAGCAGCGCGTAGAGAAGCAGCAGGCAGCGGCACGCCATTCCGGCGTCCGTGTCCGATTGTGGAGAGCCCGCCGGAGACGCCCGATGCCTTTCCCAGCCAGCTCGATCCGGCTCCTGGCGACCTGGAGCGGCGGTGCCATGGCCACGGCCTCGCTACTGACGGGGGCGTCGCTGCCCCTTCACGCAGCCCCCCAGAACCCGCCGCTGCAGGGCACCATCTGGCAGCTGGTGGGGATCCAGTCGATGGATGACGCCCAGGGCCTGAAGCGTCCGGCGAACCCCTCCCGCTACACCCTCTCGCTCCAGGCCGATGGCCGGGCGGTCCTGCAGCTCGACTGCAACCGCGCCACGGGCAGCTGGCAGGTGGAGCCCAGCACTGACCCAGGCAACGGCGGCTTCCGCTTCGGGCCCCTGGCCAGTACCAAGGCCCTGTGCCCGGCGCCCAGCCTGGGGGAACCCCTGGCCCGCCAGCTTCCCTATGTAAGGGGCTACCTGCTGCGGGACGGCCGGCTCAACCTGAGCCTGCTGGCCGATGGCGGCATCCTCATCTGGGAACCCCGCGCCGCCGCCGGGCCCGGCTACAGCAACCGGCCCGATCCGGCACTGGAGACGGCGATCCTGGCGGCCTCCCCCGACCTGCGCCGCCCCCTGGGAAGCGCCGCCGGGGGCATGGGGCGGATCAGCTACGTGCACGGCCGCACCGACCTCGATGGGGATGGCCGTCAGGACGTGCTCGTCTACCTGATGGGTCCCTACGTGTGCGGCACCGGTGGCTGCACGCTCCAGGTGTTCCGCCAGGAAGCCCGGGGCTACCGCCTCATCAGCAGCTTCCCCACCAGCCGGCTGCCGGTCATCGTCCCGGAGGCGCGCCGCAACCGCTGGCGCGATCTCTGGCGGCTGCAGTCCGGCGGCGGCGCACCTGCCACCTGGGTGCGCGAGGTGTTCGACGGCCGGGGCTACCGCAGCAAGGAGCGCATCCCGGCGGCCGGCCGACAACCGGCGGGCACCGCCGTGCTGAGCGGCGTTCCCTCCCTGGCGGACGGGGCGCCGTTGGCGCCGCGCCCCTGATCCATCCCAGCTGGGCTGGCGCTCAGTCGTCGTCGGCCAGCCGCCACTGCAGCACCTGGCCGGCATGGAAGGGCACCAGGGTGGTGGCGTCCCCGTCGGCGGCGTTGCCGTGCAGGCGCGGCGGCACCGTGTGGGGCTCCCGCACCAGGGTGATGTGGCCCTCGTTCAGGGGCAGCCCGTAGAAGGCGGGCCCATGCAGGCTGGCGAAGGCCTCGAGGCGATCCAGGGCCCCCTCCTGCTCGAACACCGCCGCGTAGCTCTCCAGGGCGAAGGGGGCGTTGTAGATGCCGGCGCAGCCACAGGCGCTTTCCTTGGCCGAGCGGGGGTGGGGAGCCGAATCGGTGCCCAGGAAGAAGCAGGGTTCCCCGGAGGTGGCCGCCTCGCGCAGGGCCAGCCGATGGCGTTCACGCTTGGCCACCGGCAGACAGTAGAAGTCCGGCCGCAGCCCGCCCTGGAACATGGCGTTGCGGTTGATGTGCAGGTGATGGGGGGTGATGGTGGCGGCCAGGTTGGCGCCCCCCTGGCGCACGAAGGCGACGGACTCGGCGGTGGTGATGTGCTCCAGCACCACCTTCAGGCCCGGATGGCGCTGCAGCAGCGGCGCCAGGTGGCGCTCGATGAACACGGCTTCGCGATCGAAGATGTCGATCTCGGCGTCGGTCACCTCGCCGTGGATGAGCAGGGGCATGCCGATCCGCTCCATCGTGGCCAGCACCGCCTCGATCCGGGCCAGGTCGGTCACCCCGGCAGCGGCGTTGGTGGTGGCATGGGCCGGGTAGAGCTTGCAGGCGGTGAACACCCCCTCGCGGTGGCCGCGCTCGATCTCGAGCGGATCGATCGTGTCGGTGAGGTAGGCGGTGAGCAGGGGAGTGAAGCCGCTGCCATCCGGCAGGGCCGCCCGGATCCGGGCGCCGTAGGCCTCGGCGGCCGCCACCGTGGAGATCGGCGGGCTGAGGTTGGGCATCACGATCGCCCGGGCGAAGGTGCGGGCCGTGGCCGGGGCCACCGCCTGCAGCAGGGCACCGTCCCGCAGGTGCACGTGCCAGTCGTCGGGTCGCCGCAGCCTCATGCGGGAACTCACCATGGAGAGGACCTGAGGAACCGGTTCATGTCATCCAGTCTCTAGAACAGCCGCTTGCCGCCGCTGCCCGTGACCAGATAACCGCTCAGGGACAGCAGCAGGACACTCAGGCAGAAGAACGCCAGGGACGGGCCGTCAAGGATCGGCAGGGTCAGCATCGCCTTGAAGGCCGACACGATCAGGGCCACCACCAGCACCTTGACCAGCTTCTCCTTGAGTTGGTCGAGGTCGCGGATGTCGAGCAGGCCACCACCCCCCTGGTCACGTTCCCGGGCCGCCTCGATCGGAGAGATCAGCAGTTCGTAGACCCCATAGCCGAAGATCAGCAGGGCGATACCGATCAGATAGAGATCGATCCCGGTCACGATCGCCCCCAGCAGTTCGGCCACGAAGGTCTTCTTGGTGTGGGCCACATCTCCCAGGCTGACCAGCGCCTTGCCGATCTCGAGCGTGCCGAGCACGAAAGCGACGACCGTGCTGACCAGGCTCATGACCACCGGCAGGATGGCGATCAGCCGCAGGCGCCACAGAATCCGCTCGAAGCGATGCTCAAACCGCTTGAAGCGGCCATTGGGCACGGAAGCCATGCGGCGCTGATGCAATCGGCCAACCCTAGGCAGCGTTTCGGCTGCCCACATCCATCCGTCACGGCGATGCCACCACCGGTTCAGCGCTGCGGGCGCCCCAGCAGAAACACCACCGCCATCGCCAGATAGCCCAGGGCCCAGGGGGTGCCGCTGCCCCAGCCGGGGTCCAGCACCGTGTCGGCCAGGGTGAAGCTCCAGGCATGGATCAGCCCCAGCCAGGAGGCGACCGCCGCCACCAGGGCGCAGAGGGCGGCGGCACGGAACCGCTGCTCGATCACATAGACGAGCATCGCCGCCAGCAGCATCGCCGCCAGGATCTGGCCCTGCTCCAGGGCGAAGGCACCGGCGGCCCACACATCCGCCTGCTGCAGGGGCAGCAGCAGCTGGGGACCGAAGGGGTTGGCCGGCGTGCCGCTGCCCCCGGCCCGTAGGCCCGCCTTCAGCATCAGGGACCCCCAGCCCGCCAGGCCGGGCAGCAGGCCGAGGGCCACCGCGGGGGCGTGGGCCGGTGGCGTGGCCTGGAAGGCCTGGGCCGCCATCACCAGAGCGATGTAGAGCACGATCGCCATGCCGGCCTCGATCGGCACCAGCTGGCCCACCACCCCGAACAGCCCCAGCAGGCAGCCCAGGCCCATCACCAGGCCGTTCAGCCAGGAGTAGCCGATGCGGGCGCCCATGCCCTTCCAGCCGGGGTGGCCGATGTAGATGGTGGTGGGGAAGCAGGAGCCGAGTGCTGCCGCCGCGATCGTGCCGATGCCGTTGATCAGCAGGGAGCTCTTCACCGGGTAGGCGTCGCCGGCCGCCTCGGCGCTCTCCAGGTTCTGCAGGGAACCCAGCAGGTTGAACAGACCCATGGGCACCGTCACCCCCAGCGAGGGGACCAGGGCTTCGCGACCCTCCCAGAGGGCACCGAGCCTGGGCACGGGCAGGTGGAGTCCCACCTGGGCGATGTTGGCCTGCCAGGTGGGCCCATCCAGCCGCAGCAGGCCCGTGGCCGCGGCCAGCACGATGCCCACCAGCACCGCCAGCACGCCGCCCGGCAGGGGCAGCCGGGCCTGGCCGAAGTAGGCCAGCAGGATCACCGCCAGCACGGCCAGCCCCACCACCGGGACGGCGTAGGTGCGCAGCAGGAACCCCAGCCCGATGTAGCCGAGGGCGATGCCGGCCAGGGTGGAGAGCAGGGCCGCCCGGGGCAGCCAGCGGCGCAGGGGGGCCACCAGGAAGGCGCCCCCCGCCTCGATCAGGCCCGAGCCCAGGCAGGCCAGCAGGCCGGCGCGCCAGGAGAGCAGGGAAGCGGCCTGGGGATCCAGACCCTGGCCGGTGGCCGCCAGCTTCACCGGCAGCATCACCAAGAAGACATACGCGAACAGGCTGACCGTGTTGATGCCGTAGGGAAGGGCGGTGCGGTCGTCACGGCCCTCGCGCCGCCCCAGCCGGTGGGCCTGGACGGCGTACGCCACGTTGCCCACCACCAGGCTGATGCCGGTGGCCGGCAGAATCGTGCCGAAGATCAGCTCATCGGGATACCCCAGCACGCCGCGACACAGGCCCACGATCAGCAGGATCTGGATGAGGTTGTCGAGGCCGAGCCCCAGGAAGCCGTCGAGGTCCCCGCGCACCCACCAGCGGGGGGACGGCGGCGGGACAGGTGCGGATGGAAGGCCTGTCATCGCGAAACGGGGCGGTCGGCCGATCATGGAACCTGAGCCAGCGCCGATCAATGCGCCCTCAGACCAGCACGATCGCCCCCGGATTGGCCCTGAGCGCGGCCAGCGACACGTTCTCCAGAGTGATGGCCTCGTCCTGGTTGATTCTGAGGATGGTGTTGTTGCCGGACTGGCTGACGAGGCCGCTCGTCAGATAGGCCGGCACAGCGGTGAACGACACGAGGAGGTTGGATGCGATCGCCAGCTTGTCGGCCCCGTCGCCAGCGACCTTGAAATCGGTGATCCGGTCGTGGCCGAACCCTGCCGCGAAAATGAACCGGTCCTCCCCTGCCCCGCCGGTCAGCAGATCGTCGCCGAGGCCGCCCGCCAGCGAGTCGGCACCATCGCCACCCCGGAGGGTGTCGGCGCCGCCCAGCCCGGACAGCACGTCATTTCCCCCGCCGCCCTGCAGGAGATCGGCGGTGTCGTTGCCCGCAAGGGTCTCTCCAGCAAAGCCCTGCACGAAGAACACCGCATCGTTGTAGTCGGCATCGCCGGGTTCGCCGTAGCCGCCGCCGGGGAGCCTTCTGGCAGCGATGTCCTCCCAGGCGAGCAGCCCCGTAGGGCCATCCGCCGTGTCCCCGGTGACCGTAGCCGGGATCTGGCCCGGACCCGTGGTGGCGGAGGCATAGTCCACAGCGCCGGCGTTTTTGCCGGTCTCGGTGAACAGGGCCCTGGCGCCAACGCCGCCGAGCACGATGGGCTGGCCGTCGCGACCGATGGCGAGCGTGCCGTCGGAGCGCACCTGGGCGACCCCCCAGCTTCCATCGCGGCGCTGAATGACGCGCACCGGCTGGTTCGGGGATGTGGCGGTGGTGGGCCGGATGCCGCCGCCTCCCGGCACGAGGAAGTAGTGGATGTTGGCGACGTCGGCGGTTTCCACGCTGAAGCTGCGCACGGTGCCGGGTTTGATGTTGGCGGCTTTGCCGGTGGTTTCCACCGAGCCGTACAGAAGGCCCCCCTTACCTGTGGTGGCGTCGTACCAGCCGAAGCTGTTGCGCAGGTTGGCCGATTCGGAGCGAAACTCCACCGCGAGTCGGGTGGTTTCCGCCCCATCGGTGACCTGCACCCTGTAGGCCTGGTCGTCGGAAAGGGCCGGGTCGCCACTGTCGGTGGCGCGGACGGTCACCTCGTAGACATTATCCTTGCCCTGATCGGTGGGTTTCTCGAAATCCGGCGCGGTTCGGAACACCAGCACGCCGCTTGTGGGATCGACGCTGAACAGGGCGGCGTCGGCACCGCCGGCGATGCCGTAGGTGAGGGTCTGGCCAGCGTCGGGATCGTCGGCCCGTACGGTCGCCACGGCGCGGGTGTTCTCCGCCACCCGGATCAGCTCCGGCGGCGTGGCAATCACCGGGGGACGGTTCGTGGCCGACAAGATGTCGAGCACATCGGGGGCGATCGGTTGCCCGTCGAAGGCTGGGTCGCTGCTGGTGACCACGTACGTGACGATGCCATCAAGGTCTGGATCGGCTCCGGCCGGTGCCTGGATCGTCAGGGTCCTGCTCCGGGTGGTGTCACCGGGTTGGAAGGTCACGGTCACCGGCGCGCCGACCCCCAGTCCGAGGTCGAGGTTGGCGGAGGGGTCGATCGTGACGGTGACCGGCGCGTTGAGCGAAGCCGTCGCTGGATCGATCGCCACCGTCAGCGTCACCGGGTTGCCACCGGCAACGATCGTGCCGTCGCCGGCCGTGGTCACCGACACGGTCGAGGCGGCGAAGGTGCGGAACGAGCCGTCCTTGATCAACAGGCCGCTGTCGAGGAAGCCATCGCGGTCGTCCTTCACCTCGATGCTGAGGATGTTCTCCACGCCCTGCTGCAGGGCGCCGCCGATGGTGAGCGTGCGGGTGTAGGCGTCGGCCCGGATCCGATTGGCGAGCGGTCCGGTGCCGGGGCTGTTGTCGATCAGGTCGCCGGCATCGGAATAGACGAGGTTCTTGATGGTGAGGGCCGCGTCATTGGAGAGGGTCCCGATCTCGATGCCGTTGAGCTGGATGGAGAAAAGGTCGGTGAGGCGGGTGCCGTCGAACTCGGGCAGTTCCTCGCTGAAAAGCACGACATCGAGGGCGAAGTTGGTATCCCCCGCCTTGGGCGTGAAGCGGTAGGTGAGCCGGGTGGTGTCGTCTTCGGTGCCCGGCGTGCCCAGGTCGGTGGAGAGGTCGCCGGTGGGCTCCACGTTGTCGGGCGACACGTTGATGCTGCCGATCACGGTTTCGCCGGTGGCACCCTCTTCACCGATGTAGAGGTAGAGAGGGCCTTCGGTCTTGACCGGACCGGTGAGATCGAAGCTGATCGACCCCCCATCGCCGAGGGTGAGGCTGCCGACATCCGGGCCGAAGGAGAAGCGATCGAGGGTGGACAGGGAGTTGTCGACCAGCACCCCATTGGCTGCGCCATCAAGGCTCTCGCCATAGGGAAAGGCCGAGATGGTGGGAGGCCGCTGGGTGCCGGGCCGGAAGGTGATGCTGGCGTTGTTGAAGTCGAAGGCGCTGAGCGGTTGCAGCGTTGAGAACAGGTTGAGGTTGGTGCCACTGGTGACGCTCGGCAGGAAGATCCTGCTCAGGGCGACCGCATCGAGGTCGAAGCCCGAGGCCGTTCCGCCGGCGCCGCCGCTTCTGGTGTTGGCATCGGCGATCGTGAAGGATTTCAGATCGATGCCCAGATTGGACAGATCGGCGCGGAAGATGTCACTGCCGTTGTCACTGTCGCCGACACGGCCGATCTTCTCGAAGACGATCGGTATGGAGGTGATGTTGGTGCCGGCGCTGCTGACCGTATTGCTGCCAGGTAGATCCTCCACTCGGCCGGTGGAGAGGATGAGTCCTTTGCCCAGGCCGAAGGGATCTCCCTCGAAGGTGCCGACGGCTTCGGCAGCACCCTCCACCGTGAGGCTGGAGCCACCGCCTCCGGTCGCTCCATCGAGGATCGCCTTAAGGGTCGCGAGGTCGCCCGTCTCGGTCACCCAGTCATCGGCTACGGCGGCGAAAGGGGTAACGGCGGTGCCTGCCAGGGGGGCATCCAGAGTGAGGGGCGCCGCTAAGGCGAGGGGCGCCGCTAAGGCGAGGGGTGCCGGGGTAGCCAGGGCCGCCGGGGTTCCGATCTCCCCGCCGTAGCGGAAGTAGGAAGCGTTGCGATCAAGCCCGGTGACGTTGCTAACCACGGCAACGAGATCGAGGAAACCAGCGATCGTCCTGTTGGCGAAGATGGAGGTGGAGCCATTGCTGTTGCTGAGCAGATAGTTCGAAGCCTGTCCCGTCAGCTGGATGACGTCCCCTTCATTGGGATTGAAATCCTCGATCCTGGCATGGTTAGGCGTGCTAGGTATATTTGAGAAAATCGAGAAGTAAGTCGAGCCACTGCTGGTGCCGATGACGAAGCGGTCAGCACCGGCTCCACCAGTCAGAGCATCGATCGAGTCGTAATCGATGGGGCTGATGTCGTTGCCTAACCGCTGGATGCTGTTGCCAACAAGGATGTCGTCGCCGTCTCCGCCGACCAAGAAGTCGTCACCCGAATAGCCGTAGATCAGGTCGTTGCCGGCTCCGCCCAACAGGATGTCATCCCCGCGAGCAGTGGGCAAGCCGAGCCAGTTCAGGCTGGAATCCACCGGCACAAAGGTTCCTGTGATGACATCGTTCCCGGAAGATCCGGTCACATTCAGACGTTCGATTCCCTTGAAGTTTGTTGCCGTGAGTTGTGGCGCTCCTTCTGAGTCTGGACCAAATGCGGTGTAATAGCCAATACTAGTCTGTATGTCAGTATATCTGAAAGCTTCGTTGAACTCGCCGATGGAGACCAGCCTACGCATCGAGAGGCCACTGTCCTCTACCAGCGTCTGCCCGTACACCGAGGATCCTGGGCGTAGAGAGGAATAGTCGAGGACGAGCACGTCACCCGTCGACTGAAAGAAGCTCTGCTCGTCAGTTAAATAGATCTTCCCATCAGCGACCCCGATGCTTCCCTGATAGTCGGCGCCACCATTGATCGTGTCGAAACCAACCCCTGAAGAGATGTAGTCGTTGCCGTTGCCCGCATCGAAAGTGTTATTGAAATCACCGGACTGCAGGATCAGATCGTCACCCGAGCCGGTTCTCACCTCACGCAGATACTCGAAGCCCTTGGCCGACGCGCCGTTGGCCATCGCGATGTTGAGGCTGCTGCCGCCGGCCACGACGACACCGGTCGTCAAGCCGGTGAGTGTGATCGCGAGCGTGTCGAACCCCGATCCGCCATCGAGACGGAAAGCGGCCGGGGGGGTGGTGAAGCTGGGTTGGCGGTTCGGGGTTGTTCCGTAGACGACAACATCGTCACCGCTACCTGTCCGCACCTCGTCCGCGCCGATGCCGGCGACCACCACATCGTCGCCACCTCCTGTGTAGAAACGGTCGCCGAGAAGCGACTGGCCGCCATAGAGGGTGTCGGCCTTGCTGGTGCCGGCGACGAAGAGGCGTTCCACATCGGTGAACGTCACTCGGTCGAAGCCGGCGATCTGGCGGGAGATCAGCCCTGTCGTGCTGGAGAAGAAATCGAAACCGCCGCTGATGCCGGTGCCCACATCGGCACCGAAGCTGGCGTAATTGAGCCGCAGGATGTCGGTGCCGCCGCGACCATCGACCACTTCGTCGCCGAGGAGGCGGGAGATGTTGGGGTCGAAGAGGTTGTCGGCGCCGTTGCCGAGCAGACGGTCGGCAAAGCTGGAGCCGAGGATGTTCTCCACCCCTCCGTAGCTGTCGCCCTGGGCGGTGCCGCCGGATCCGATGGCGAGCAGGTCGACCGTCACGGCGCCACCGGAACGGTCGTAGACCACCCAGTCGATGCCGGTGCCACCGATCAGGACATCGCCGCCTTCGCCGCCTTCGAGCACGTCATTGCCTGCATCGCCGCTGATCACGTCGGCGCCGCCACGGCCCTCGATGCGGTTGTCGCCGAGATCGCCCGTGAGGCTGTCGCCGGCCTCGCTGCCGACCAGGGCCTCGAAGCTGCTGTAGCCGCGGCCGGACCCATTGACGTTGGCGATGGCCAGCACCACCTGATCGCTGCGGCCACCGGTCCCGGGGCCTGTCGTCCCGGTGCCGAGATCGACCGTCACCGGCCCGGCCACGTTCTGGTAACTCAGGGTGTCGTAGCCGTCTCCGCCATCCAGCAGGTCGCCGTCGTTACCGCCGAAGATGCGATCGTTGCCGTCACTGCCTGACACGGTGTCGGCACCGCCGCGGCCTTCGAGAAGGTCGTTGCCATCGGCGCCGTCGAGCCGGTTGTCGGAGCCGTTGCCGCGGATCACGTCGCCATAGATCGAGCCCTGGATTGCCTCGAGGTTGAAGAGCCGGTCGCCCTGGGCATCGGCGCCGACTTGGATGGAGCGCTGCAGATCCACGTCCACCTGGCCCCAGGAGGTGATGTAGGTGGTGCCGTCGCCTAAGCCATCCTGGCCGTTGATCGAGTCGCCGCCCTGGCTGCCGAAGAGGAGATCGTCGGCCTTGCCACCGATGAGCACATCGGCGCCTTTGCCCCCCTCGAGCACCACGGTGAAGCTGGCGCCCGTCGCCCGGATGTAGTCGTCGAAATCAGTTCCCGTGACCACCTCAATGGAATCGAACCTGTCGCCGTCCGCCTCGCCCCCCGATCCCGTGTAGGCCGAATCGGAGAGAGTGAGGAAGACGCCCACCCGCAGGTCGCGGTTCGCTTCCGCGTAGGTCACCGTGTCGATGCCGGCGCCGCCCTCCAGGGTGTCGGCCCCCTTGCCGCCGTCGAGGACGTCGTCGCCATCACCTCCCTTGAGGAGGTCGTTGCCCTCGGCGCCGGTGAGGTTGTCGTCCTCCCCGTCGCCGGCGAGCACATCGTTGCCGGCGCCGCCGGTGAGGGCATCCTCTCCGGCCCCGCCGGTGGCCACCACCGCAACGGTGACATCGGACTGGACGATCAGGGTGTCGTTGCCGGCGCCTAAATCGGCCTTGATCAACGTCGGCGGTGCCACGCGCTGGGTGACGCCGAAGGCGAAGACATCGAGGCCAGGAACGACCACGGTGGGCGGATCGCCGGCCGGATTGGACGCGTTGCCCACCCGGTTGCGGGCGCGGCCGATGACGTAGGCCTCATCGTCCGGATTGTCGGGATCGACCAGCAGGCGCAGCGTGCCGCCGGCATTGTCGGGGATCTGACGCAGCGGGGAGCGGCTCCCGACGTTCAGCACCGCTTCGGTGCCGACGACCGTGACAAGCCCGGGGGTCTCTGGAGGCAGCTGCACAGTCGCCGGCGGGCAGGTGAAAGCGTTGAAGTCGGCCAGCACCGTGGAGACGATCGGGATCCTTTTCTTGACCTTGAAGGGGCCGAAGCCGATCTCGATCTTGACGCCGATCTCCGCCGTGGCGCGCCCGCTGACATCGAAGGCACAGCCGAAGTCCTCTGCCAGAGGACGGAACAGCGCATTCTTGAAATAGGCATCCACATCGAAGCCGATGCTGCCGCCCACCGTGACGTTGGCACCGGCGAATCCGAGGCCGGCTCCCCCATCAATGTCCGTATCAAGATCACCCACCGGTTTGTAGGGGAAACGGCCCGTCTCGCCGGCGGAGAACGGCTGGGTGGTGAAATAGAAGCCCTTGGCGAAATCCCCTGTGGCCACACCGAAGGTGTCGTAGCCGATATCCAGATCGATCACGCCGTTGATGTTGCCCGAAAGCTCGAATCCCAGGGGACCGAGCACGTTGAAGAAGCCACCGGCCGTTGCCTTTACCTCCAGAGCTGGAACGTTGTATTCGATCAACTTGACGGGAGCGGTACCCAGCAGGATGTCGAGAATGCGGGCCGGATTCTCAAAGAGTTCAAAGGTCAGGCCGGGTTTCTCACCTGGCTTGGGCAGCCCTTCGATATCGAAGTCCTCGAGGAAGCCTTCGGCAAGATCGCTGAGGCCGGCAATATCGCCAAAGGCCGACTTCACGGCGGCGATGATCACATCCTTGTCGAACGCCGGTGTGCCGACCCCGTCGCTGATGGTGGCATCGCCGATGTTGATCAGCCCGCCGCTGCCCCCGCTCAGGTTGAACTGGCGCAGCTCATCGATGATGGCCAGACCCTGGTAGAAGCGGGTCAGCGGTTGCTTGAGATCGCCGTTGCCGAACACCGCCAGATCGCCGAGGGTGACTTTCCCGTCACCGCCGCCGGTGATGCCGCCCACCTTGTCGAACCGGTCGAGCAGGAACGGAAACTTGCGCACCAGGCTGTTGAGGCCAGGCACCGGTTCAAGGGCGATGTCGACGATGGTGCCCAGGGCCCCGTTGTTGAACACATCGCCCACTTCGCCGAGGGTGTCGCCGAAGATGTCGAGGTAGGAGCGCAGGTCGAGGGTGATGTCCTTCAGGGCCACGGTCGGGGTGCCGAAGGTGGAGCCGCTGACGGGGACATCCAGCACGATCCGCCCGGCGATGTCCGGCAGTACCCCGTCCAGCACGTCGCTGGTCGCGAACCTCAGGTCGAGTCCTGCCTCCGCCGTCAGGAAGGTGGTGGCCGCCACGGCACCAGCCCCATCGAGCGACAGGTCGAGGCTGAAATCGGCGGAGAATTCCGGAGTCGACGGGCTCGCGTCGTTAATCCTGACCTTGGCGATGCCGAGATTGGCGTTGAGATCAATCAGGGAGAGGGCGGCATCGACCGCCATGGTGAGTTCCGGTGTGCCGGTGTCCTTCAGCGCGAGGCTCCCGTCGGCGGCAATCGAAAGGGTGGCCGCCAGAGCCGCCTTGACCGTGGCCGAGGTCGCGACGTCGAGGTCGAGAAAGCCGCCGACCGCCTTGCCGATGTCGAGCGTGGCGGTGCCGGTGGTGATCGTTCGGTCGGTGGCCAGGACGATCTCCAGGGCGCCGGGTGTGGGCTGGCTGGCCGTGATGCCAGGCAGCCCCAGGGCATTGATCGCCTCGACGATGGCGGCGACCGGATCGGGCGGTGGACCCACATCGTCGGTCTTGTTGATCGCGTCGAGCAGCTGAGTCTCGATCAGGCTGAAGGGATCCAGGGTGTCGGCCGCACCGGGGAGAGCGGAGACCTTGTCGAGCAGCGGCAGGCTGCGGTTGGCAATCTCGCTGGAAATCCTTGATTGCAGGCCGTCGAAGAAGCCGGACAGCCGGCTAGAGGCCTGGGAGGCGGACAGGGCCATGGCTTAATATAAGTATAAGAGTTGACTGTTTTTCTATCGCGCGAAAGTAGCAGCAATTTCCCATATTTTCTGTCAAGCCGTTGACACGAGCTTCCGCATCGTCCGCCCTTTCGCCTAAACCCGTGTTGTCGTGGCTGATGTTGGCTGTCAGTGCCTGAGGAGTTTGTGGAATGAAGCGTCGGGGAATCCTCCTCCTTGCTGCGGAGGCATCCGATCCGGGAACAGCACCCCATCGAGGTGGTCGCACTCGTGCTGCACCACCCGGGCGTGGAAGCCCTCCACCTCCCGCTCGAACGCCTGCCCCTGGCCATCGAAGCCCCGGTAGCGCAGGCAGCGCCAGCGGGGCACCCGGGCCCGCCAGCCGGGAACGCTCAGGCAGCCCTCCCAGGCGTCATCGTCCTGCTCCTCGCCCAGGGGCGTGAGTACGGGATTGATCAGCACCGTTTCCGGGATGGGGGGAGCCTCCGGGTAGCGGGGGTTGTGGGTGATGCCGAAGATCACCACCCGCAGGGGCACACCGATCTGGGGGGCCGCCAGGCCGGCGCCATCGGCGGCGGCCATGGTGTCGCGCAGGTCGTCGAGCAGGGCCGACAGGGCGGGGTCGTCGAAGCGTTCCACCGGCGCACTCACCTGGCGCAGGCGGGGATCGCCGATGGTGAGCACGTCACGGACGGCCATGGGCACCTCAGGATCGGCCCCACTGTGCCGCCTTCCGGCCGTCCCGTCCGTACCATCCGCAGATGATGCTGCGATCGGCGGTTCCATGGCCGTGAGCTCCCTGCGGGTGGCGGTGCTCTGCTGCGACGGCCTCTACCAGCGCCACCTGGTGCGGCGGGCGGCCGAGGACTTCACCCTGGTGGGGGTGGTGCTGCAGGTGTCGCCGCCGGCCAGCCGCAGCACCCTCTCCCGCCTGGCCAAATACCGCCGCCCCCTGCGGCTGCTGCGCCAGCTGATCGCCCGGCTGCTGCTGCGGCCCCACGACCGCCGCGGCGCCGCCCTGCAGCGCCAGCTGTTCCACCGGGACGGCGCCCCGCCCGAGCTGCCGGACGGGGTGCCGGTGCTGGTCACCTCGGCCATCAACGAGCAGCGCACCGCCGACTTCCTGCGCCAGGTCGCCCCCGACATCGTCCTGGTGAACGGCACCCAGCTGCTGCGGGCGCCGGTGCTGGAGCTGATCCCCACCCTCCGCCACGGCATCATCAACCTGCACACCGGGCTGTCGCCCTATTCCCGCGGCGCCAACTGCAACCTCTACATGCTCATGGAGGGGCATCCGGAGCTGGTGGGCGTCACCGTGCACCACATCGACCCCGGCATCGACAGCGGCGACATCATCCTGTCGGCCCACGTGCCGATGCAGCCCGACGACAACGTCGAGACCATCGAGGTGCGCAGCTTCCAGGTGGGCATCGAGCTGCTGATCGAGGCGGCCCGCCGGCTCGAGGCCGGCACCGCGCCGCGGGTGCCCCAGTGGGAGAAGGGCAAGCTGTTCCTGCGGCGCACCGGCTACGTCTATGAGCCCTGGCAGCGGCTGATGGCCAACCGCCGCATCGCCCGGGGCCTGGTGCGCGACTACCTGGCCAACCAGGCGCGCCGCGACGGGGCCGTGCGGGTGGTGCGGGGGGATCAGCCATGAGCCGCCTGGGGCGGGCCGCCAACCGGGCGGCGGACCTGCTGTTCCTGCCGCCGTTGGATCGCCTCTGGCTGCGGCGTCTGCGGGGGAAGGTTCTGTGTCTGCTGTACCACCGGGTGGACGAGCCTGGCCGGGAGCCCTTCCTCGACCGCTTCGGGGTACCGCCGATTCCCCCCGAGGAGCTGGCCGCCGAGCTCGGTGTCCTGCAGCGCCGCGGCGCCCGCTTCCTCACCTACGCCGACCTGCGGGCCGGACGCTTCCCCACCGGCTCCGAGTTCGGGGTGATCGTCAGCTTCGATGACGGCCTGCGCTGCAACTACGAACAGGGGATGGACGTGCTCCAGGGCCTGGGCATCCCGGCCGTTTTCTTCCAGTCCACGGCGATGGACGCCGGCGGGGAGCTGGTCTGGGAGCACGCCCTCTACTGGTATGGCGCCCATCCCACCCTGGCGCCCCGGCTGGAGCAGCTGGCCCGCCAGCGGCTGGATCTGCCGGCCGACCTGGAGGGCGCGGCCCTGATCGCCCAGCTGCGGGATGGCAACCCCGTGGTGCGGGTGCGGGAGCTGCTGGCGGAGCTGGCGGAGCGCTGGGGCACGGCCGGCGAACTGGCGGCGGCGGCCGAGCGCCTGTATCCCACCGCCGCCCACCTGCGCCGGGCCCGGGAGGCCGGCCATGAGCTGGGCAGCCACGGCCATCACCATGTCCCGCGCTGCAACATCAGCCCGGAGGCATTCGAGGAGGAACTGAGCCGCTCGGCCGCCGAGCTCGAGCAGGTGCTGGGGGAGGCCCCCCGGGCCTTCTCCTACCCCTTCAACAGCCATCTGCCAGGCGACGCGGAAATCTGCGGCCGCCACTACCTCCAGGTGGCCACCGTCGACGCCGCCCTGGTCACCCCCGCCAGCCCGGCCCTGGACCTGCCCCGCTTCACCTGGCCGGGGCCCCACGCCAACCGGCTGCGCCGCCGCCGCTGGCTCAGCACCGGAACACTGGCCTGGCCGGGGAGATAGGGTCTGGATTCCTTCCACGTTGCGATGGCCTGGCCCCTGGCCGTGTTCGACGGGACCATCAGCCTCACCACGCTTCAGACCCTCCTGCAGGACTGGGGATACTGGGTGGTGTTCGGCGCCATGCTGCTGGAGAACGCCGGCGTGCCCCTGCCCGGCGAGACCGTCACCCTGCTGGCGGGCTACGCGGCCGGCAGCGGCCAGCTGCAGGTGCTCGGGGTGATGGGCGCGGCGGCCGGCGGGGCGATCCTGGGGGACAACCTCGGCTACTGGGTGGGGCGCCGGGCGGGCTGGGGGCTGCTGCTGCGGGTCGGTCGGCTGCTGGGCCGGACCCCGGAGCAGATGGAGGCCCTGCGCGAACGCTTCCTGCGCCACGCCGGCAAGTCGGTGCTGCTGGGCAGGTTCGTGGCGGTGCTGCGGGTGCTGGCCGGCCCCATCGCCGGCGCGGTGCGCATGCCCTACCGCCGCTTCCTGCTGTTCAACATGCTGGGGGCGGTGCTCTGGGCCTCGACGATGGTGGGCCTGGCCTGGCTCGGGGGGCGCTGGATCCCCTTCGATCAGATGGTGAAAGGGGTCGTTGAGTTCGGCCTCGGCGCCCTGGTGCTGCTGGTGATCGTGCTGGTGGTGCCGAAGCTGGTGGGCCGCTTCGAGGAGGCGGCCCTGGAGTCCGATGGCGGGGAGCCGCCCGCCTAGAGCCCGAAGTGCCGACAGATCAGCCAGGGCACCACCAGGGCCAGGGTGATCGTGAGCGGTGCTCCGTAGCGGGCCATGTCCAGGAAGCGGTAGCGACCGGGGCCGAACACCATCAGGTTGGTCTGGTAGCCGATCGGGGTGAGGAAGCTCTGGCTGGCGGCGAAGGTGATCGCGAAGATGAAGGCCATCGGCGGCAGCGCCAGCCCCTTGGCCAGTTCGGTGGCGATCGGGATCAGCAGCACCACGGTGGTGCCGTTGCTGAGGGCCTCGGTGAAGAGCTGTCCCAGCACGAACACCACCAGCAGCACCCCGTAGGCCGGCCAGCCCTTGAGGGAGTGCAGCAGGTCGGTGGCCAGGGCCTCCGCCAGGCCGGTCTTCTGCATCGCCACGCTGAAGCAGGAGAGGGAGCCCAGCAGCAGGATCACGTCCCAGCGGACGGAGCGCAGCAGCTCGCCGGAGCGCAGGCAGCCCGTGGCCACCATCGCCACCATGGCCAGCAGCACCGCGGCCATCAGCGGCAGCAGTTTGAACATCGGCAGCAGGATCATCAGGCCCGCGATCACCATGCCGACGAGCTTGCGATCGGTGGTGGGCAGGTCCTTTTCGAGCTCGTCGAGCAGCACCAGGTCGTTGTTGGCCTGCAGGCCGCGGATGGCATCCACCGGGGCCTGCAGCAGCAGCACATCACCGGCCTGGAGCACCACCCGGCCGAGCAGCTCCCGCAGCACCTGGTTGCCCCGCCGCACCGCCAGCAGGGTGGCGTTGTAGCGCTGGCGAAAGCGCATGTCCCGCACGCTGGCCCCTGCCAGGGTGGAGCCGTTGGGCAGCAGCACCTCCACCACCCGCTGGGGGGAGGTGGTCTCGCCGGCGAGCTCGCGCAGATCCTCCTCCTGCTCGCCGATCGGGGCGAGGGTGACGGTGTGCTCCTGCTGGAGACGCAGCAGGTTGTCCCGGTTGCAGCGCAGCAGCAACCGGTCGCCGGCCTGCAGGGGCAGGTCGGCCAGGGGGGCGCTGAAGCTGTCCTGGCCCCGGTGCAGCTCCAGCACGTCCACGTCGAAGCGCCGCTGCAGGCGGCTGTTGTGCAGCGACTGGCCGATCAGCTCGGACTGTTCCGGGATCAGCACGTCGGTGAGGTAGCCGTCGCGGGCGAGGCCGCCCAGCAGGTCCTCATCCCCCTGGCCGCGGTCGGGCAGCAGGCGGTCGGAGACCAGCACCATGTACAGCCCCCCCAGCAGCCACACGGGGATGCCGATGGCCGTGAAACTGAACAGTTCCAGGGAGCCGAAACCCAGCTGGCGGCTCACATCACTGGCCAGCAGGTTGGTGGAGGTGCCGAGCAGGGAGATGGTGCCGCCCAGCACGGTGGCGAACGACAGGGGCAACAGCACCTTCGATGGGGAGACGCCGCGGCGGTGGCACCAGCCCTCGATCACCGGCAGCAGGGTGGCCACGATCGGGGTGTTGGGGATGAAGCCGGAGATGGGGGCCACCACCCCCACCATCAGGGCGATCATCCGCTTCGGGCTGCGGACCGCATCGGAGCCGATCAGGGCCCGCAGCCGGTCGAGGCCGCCGCTGCGGAACAACCCGGCGGAGACGGCGAACAGGCCCATCAGGGTGATCAGGGCGGGGCTGCCGAAGCCCTGCACCGCCTCATCGGGCTTGAGCACCTTGAAACTGACCAGCAGGGCGGCCGCCAGCAGGCCGGTGACCTCCGGAGCCAGCCAGCCGGTGACGAACAGCACCATCGCCCCAGCGAACACCGCCAGGGTGATCAGGCCTTCCGGCGTGGCGGCGACCGTGAGGAACGCTTGCATGGGGCCGTTCAGAGGTAGAAGCCGACCGTAGTGACGACCCGGGTGCCGTGCTCGCGCAGGGCGCGCCGCAGGCGGATCGTCGACTGGTTGTGGAGCAGGTTCTCCCAGCGGTGCCGGGTGACGAACACCGGCAGCACCACCATGCAGAAGGCGTGGCGGTCCTTGTGGTGCTGCTGCTCGAAGCGCCCCACGAACCGGGTCACCGGGTCCACCAGGGAGCGGTAGGGGGAGGGCAGCACCTCCAGGGGCACATCCGGCAGCTGGCGGCTCCACTGGGCGCGGAAGGCCTCCCCCTGGTCACCGGCGAGATCGACGTGGACGGCCACCAGGTCGCTGGCGACGCTGCGGGCGAAGCAGAGGGCCTCGTAGCTGCCCCGATGCAGCTGGCCCACCAGCACCACCGTGGGGGTGCCGTCGCCGGGAGGCGGGGGATCCGGCAACGTCAGCCGCCCGTCGGAGACGATGCGCAGGCGCCTGGCCACATGGTCGTAGTGGGTGCGGATGCGGAGGTACATCAGCACCAGCAGGGGGATGGCGAGCACCACCACCCAGGCCCCCTGGGTGAACTTGCTGATCAGCAGCACCGCCCCCACCACGGCGGTGATCGTCGCCCCCACCCCGTTGACCAGGGCCCTGGTGCGCCAGCCCCGGTCCTGCAGCTTCCACCAGTGCATCACCATCCCGGCCTGGGACAGGGTGAAGCTGATGAACACCCCGACGGCATAGAGGGGGATGAGGCGGCTGACACTGCCTTCCACCAGCACCAGCAGCAGGCCGGCCAGGGCGCTCAGGGCCAGGATGCCGTTGCTGAACACCAGCCGGTCCCCGAGGGAGGAGAGCTGGCGGGGCAGGAAGCCGTCCTGGGCCAGGAAGGCGGCCAGCCGCGGAAAATCGGCATAGGCCGTGTTGGCGGCGAGCAGCAGGATCAGCAGCGTCGCGAACTGCAGCACGAACAGCAGCGGCCCATTCCCGAAGATCAGCTCGCCCAGCTGGTAGAGGAGCGTGGGTCCGTTGTCCTCCACCACCAGGCCGCTCTGGCTGGCCAGAGCGCTGATGCCGCTGAACATCACGGCCAGCATCAGCACCATCACCACCAGCACCCGGCGGGCGTTGCGCCACTCGGTGGGCCGGAAGGCGGCGACGCTGTCGCTGATCGCCTCGATGCCGGTGAGGGCGGCACAGCCGGAGCTGAAGGCCCGCATCAGCAGAAGGGGGCCGATGACCTGCAGCCCCTGGCTGCCCTGGTGGGCCGCCTCCAGCAGCCGCTGCTGCTCCGCCACCGGCAGGGGGGGGAGCTGGCCAAGCCCGGTCTTGATCGCCCCGGCCACCAGCAGGGTGACGACGGCGGCCATGAACAGATAGGTGGGCACGCTCAGGAACCGGGCGCTGGAGCTCACCCCGCGCAGGTTGGCGAGCATGACGAGCAACACCGCCAGCAGGCAGAGGGGCACCCGCTCGGGTGCCAGCGCCGGGACATAGGAGGTGAGGGCGGCGATGCCGGCGGCCACGCTCACCGCCACCGTGAGCACGTAGTCGATCGAGAGCGAAGCCCCGGCCACCAGGCCCGCCGTCTGCCCGAGGTTCTGCTGGGAGACCCGGTAGGAGCCTCCCCCGTGGGGGTAGGCCTTGATCGTCTGGCGGTAGCTGCTGGCCACCACCAGCATCAGACCCACGATCAGGGCCGTGATCGGCAGGGTGTAACCGAGGGCTGCCGCTCCGCCCATCCCCAGCACCAGCACAATCTCCTGGGTCGCGTAGGCCACCGAGGAGAGGGCGTCGGAGCTGAGGATCGCCAGGGCCTCGGCGTTGCTGTAGCGCTCCTCGTGGTGGGCGCTGGTGGGCAGGGGAGTGCCGATGAGCCGGCGCCGCAGGTTCTCGAGGCCGGCCATGCGTCGTCGACTCGCCCATGGGATGCCCTAGGACGCTAGGGGCCGTCGGGCAGCCCGTCCCAGGCCGTACCGAGCCGTCCGCCATCCGCCTGGGCCGATCCGTGCCATGGGACAACCCACGCTGCTGAGCACCCTCCTGATCCTGCTGCTGGGGGTGCTGCTGGCCCGCCTCTCGGAAGGCTGGATGGCGCGCCTGGCCGTGCCGGCGATCGTCATCGAACTCGTGCTGGGCTTCGTCCTCGGCAACACCGTGGTGCCGTTCGAGGCGATGGCACCCCTGAGCGGCCTGACGGAGCTGGGGGTGCTCACCCTGTTCTTCCAGGTGGGCCTGGAGGTGCGCGGCGATCTGCTCAGCTCCCGCCGGGCCGCGATCCTGCGCACGGTGGCGCTGAGCTTCTGCACACCCCTGCTGGCCTTCTGGCCCCTCAGGACCCTGTTCGACCTGTCCATCCCCACCACCCTGCTGTGCCTGGCGGTGCTGAGTGCCACCGGCACCGGTGTGACCCTGCGGCTCCTGTCCCAGCGCGGCGCCCTGCAGACCCCCTCCGGCCGGCTGCTGGTGGGGGTGTCGGTGCTGGATGACCTCCCGGCCATCGGCCTGCTGGCGATCGCCACCGCCAGCGCGGGCCTGCGCCTGGGAACGCAGGGGATCGGCTGGACCGGGCCGCTGCTGGGGGTGCTGCTGGCGGGGCTGAGCTGGCTGGCGGTGACCCACTGGGCACGCCGCCACAGCCGGCGGCCCACCAGCGCCCTGGCGATCCTGATGCTGCTGATCGGTTCGGCCTGGCTGGGGGAGGCCTGCGGCCTGACCAGCCTGCTGGGGGCCCTCTGGGGCGGGGTGCTGATGGCCCGGCTGGGGCCGGTGGAGGGGGAGGTGCAGCGGGTGCTGACCGTGCTCTCCGAGGTGTTCCTGCCCCTCTATTTCATCAGCGTGGGGATGCGCATCGACGCCGGCACCCTGCTGCAGCCGGCGGCCTGGAGCCTGGCGGCGGCCCTGATCGTGATGGCCCTGCTCAGCAAGCTGGCCTGCGGCCTGGGCATCGATCGCCACGACCGGCGGGCGGGGGTCGATCGCTGGCTCGTGGTGTTCGGCCTGATCCCCCGGGGCCTGCCGGGGCTGGTGTTCGCCACCACGGCGCTGAACCAGGGACTGATCGATGCCGTCCAGTTCTCCTCTCTTGTGTTGATGGTGACCGTCACCACCGTGGTGGGGCTGGTGCTGCTGGAGCGGCGGCTGCAGCCGTCAGGAGTGCAGGGCGAACGGGAGCCGGACGAACCCATGCCTAAGGTTTGGGCCACCCGTGATCCGCCGCGTTGACCGCTCCCGCCACCGCGACCGCCTGGCACGCCCTGGCACCTGAGGCCTGCCTGCAGGCGCTGGAGGCCAGCAGCGAAGGGCTGAGCACCGCCCAGTGCGCCGAACGCCTGGCCAGGGTGGGTCTGAACCGACTGGAACTCAAGGCGGGGCGCAGCAACCTGCGCATCCTCTGGGACCAGTTCAGCAACGTGATGCTGATCATGCTGCTGGCCGTGGCGGCAGTGTCCGCAGGTGTGGCCTACGCCGCCCAGCGGTTCCCCAAGGATGCGATCGCCATCGTGCTGATCGTGGGCCTCAACGCCCTGCTGGGCTACCTGCAGGAAAGCCGCGCCCAGCAGGCCCTGCAGGCCCTGCGCGACATGGCCCAGCCCCTGGTGACCGTGCGCCGGGACGGCATCTGGGAACGGCTGCCGAGCGAGCAGCTGGTGCCCGGGGACCTGATCCGGGTGGAGGCGGGCGACCGGGTACCGGCCGATGCCCGCCTGCTGGAGGTGGCCGAGCTGGGCCTGCGGGAAGCGGCCCTCACCGGCGAGGCCGAAGCGGTGAACAAGCTGGCCGTGCTGGTGCTGGAACCCTCCACGCCGGTCCTGGAGCGCCAGAACTGCCTGTTCCAGGGCACCGAGGTGGTGCGCGGCCGCGGCCTGGGGGTGGTCACCGCCACGGGCATGCAGACCGAACTGGGCAAGATCGCCGAGATGATCAACACAGCGGGTGGCGAGACCACACCGCTGCAGGAACGGCTCGATGGCCTGGCCAACGTGCTGGTGGGCTCCGCCCTGGCCCTGGTGGCCGTGGTGGTGCTGCTGGGCTGGCTGCTGGGGCAGCGCCTGCTCGACCTGCTGGAGGTGGCCCTGTCGATGGCCGTGGCGATCGTCCCCGAGGGTCTGCCGGCGGTGATCACCGTGACCCTGGCGATCGGCACCCAGCGGATGGTGCAGCGGGCCGCCCTGATCCGCCGCCTGCCGGCGGTGGAGGCCCTGGGCTCGGTCACGGTGATCTGCACCGACAAGACCGGCACCCTCACCCTCAACCGCCAGGTGGTGCAGGAGCTGCGCAGCGGCACCACGGCCCTGGCGGTGAGCGGCAACGGCTACGACCCCCACGGTGAGTTCCGCGCCACCGACCTGGCCCCGCCAGCGGGTGCCGCGGGCGGCCTTGCCGCAGGTGGCCGAAATCTGCTGCTCCAGGCCGGGGTCCTGTGCAGCGACGCCGAACTCAAGCAGGAGCCGGACGGGCGCTGGGAGATCCTCGGTGATCCCACCGAGGGGGCCCTGGTGGTGGCGGCCGCGAAGGCCGATCTCGATGGCTTCGCCCTGCGCAGCCACTACAAGCGGGAAGCGGAGATCCCCTTCAGCTCCGAACGCCAGCTGATGGCCGTCTGGGTGCAGGACAGCGAGGGCAGCCTGCAGGCCCCCCTAGGGGCCAGTGCCGCCGGTTCGGCCACCCTGATGATCAGCAAGGGGGCCCCCGAGGTGATTCTCGGCACCTGTGACCGCTGGCTCGATGGGCCCGGCGTGGCGGTCCTGAGCGACGACCAGCGCCAGTGGTGGCTGGAGCAGGCCAGGGACCTGGCCGCCTCCGGCCTGCGGGTGCTCGCCTTCGCCTGCGCCCCCCACCACCCCAGCCCCGAGCACGAACTGGAGCACCAAGTGCTGCTCGGCCTGATGGCCCAGCTGGATCCCGCCCGCCCCGAGGTGGCCCTGGCTGTCTCCCGCTGCCGCGAGGCCGGCATCCGCCCGGTGATGATCACCGGCGACCATCCCCTCACCGCCCGGGCCATCGGCGTCAACATCGGCCTGGTGGACGACGGAGCCGAGGTGGTGCTCGGCCGCCAGCTGGAGGAGGCCGATGCCGGCCAGCTGGCCGCGATCGTCGGCCGCTGCAACGTCTACGCGCGGGTGGCCCCGGAGCAGAAGCTGCGCATCGTCAAGGCCCTCCAGGGCCTCGGGCAGATCGTCGCCATGACCGGCGACGGCGTCAACGACGCCCCGGCCCTGAAGCAGGCCCATATCGGCGTGGCCATGGGCATCACCGGCACCGAGGTGAGCAAGGAGGCCTCCGACATGGTGCTGCTCGATGACAACTTCGCCACGATCGTCAATGCGGTGGAGCAGGGCCGCTTGGTGTATGCCAACATCCGCCGCTTCATCAAGTACATCCTCGGCAGCAACGTCGGCGAGCTGATCACCATCGCCTCGGCCCCGCTGCTGGGGCTGGTGGGGGTTCCGATGACCCCGATCCAGATCCTCTGGATGAACCTGGTCACCGACGGCGTGCCCGCCCTGGCCCTGGCCCTGGAGCCCGGCGAGGCCGGCCTGATGCAGCGCCCGCCCGCCGAACCGGGCGAATCGATCTTCGCCCGGGGGATCGGCAGCTACATCCTGCGCATCGGCGTGGTATTCGCCGCCATCACGATCACGATGATGGTGCTGGCCTCGCGGGCCGGTGCCCCCTGGAAGACGATGGTCTTCACGATGCTGTGCCTCGCCCAGATGGGTCATGCCCTGGCGGCCCGCAGCGACCGTCCGCTGGTGCAGGTGAATCCCTTCACCAACCCCTGGCTGCTGGGGGCAGTGGTGTTCACCACCCTGCTGCAGTTGTCGCTCCTCTACGTGCCGGTGCTGGCCAAATTCTTCGGCACCGTTCCCCTGTCCGCCCGCGACCTGGGCATCTGCGTGGGCTTCAGTCTGGTCTTCTTCCTCTATCTGGAGCTCGAGAAGGTGTGGCGTCTGTGGCGCCGCCATCGCAGCGCCGACGCCTGAGTCCCGCACTGCCCCGGGCCGACTGATAACGAGTACTTGGTGAACCCATAGGTCTTTCCTTCCTGGAAAGGCCTCCGCCCGGCGCCTGGGATCTTAGTGTTCGCCACCACGCGGGCCATCTCCGGTCCCGACCGTTCTCCCGCCATGACCCTGTTCTTCGCCCAGACGGCCTGGCTGGTCCCCCTCTACCCCCTGGTGGCGTCCCTGCTGTCGCTGCTTTGGTCTCCGGGGCTGATCTCCCGCACGGGCCCACGCCCCTGCGGCTATCTCAACCTCACCCTGGTGAGCGTGGCCTTCGTCCACAGCTCCGCCGCGCTGATGGCGCTGCATTCCAATTCCGGCGCCGGTGCGGCCGCTCTCTACAAGCCCCTCGCCTTCGGCTGGACCTGGCTGGAGACCGCCGGGCTCAAGGTGGGCTTCGACGGCCTGATCACCGAGCCGGCCCTGATCGCCATGACGGTGATCACCGGCCTGCATGTGCTGGTGCAGATCTACGCCATCGGCTATCTGGAGATGGACTGGGGCTGGCCCCGCTTCTTCGGGTCCCTGAGCTTCTTCGAGGCCGGTCTTTGCGCCTTGGTGCTCACGGACTCGCTGTTCTTCAGCTATGTGATCCTCGAGCTGCTCACCCTGGGTACCTACCTGATCGTGGGCACCTGGTACAACCAGCCCCTGGTGGTCAAGGGCGCCCGCGATGCGTTCCTCACCAAGCGGATCGGCGACCTGATCCTGCTGGCGGGCCTGATCGCCCTGCTGCCGATCACCGGCACCTGGAACTTCCACGGGCTGCAGGCCTGGGCCGCCGATCAGGTCAACAACGGCAACCCCCTTCCCCAGGTTCTGCCGTTGATCCTGCTGGCCCTGATCGCCGGGCCGATGGGCAAATGCGCCCAGATCCCCCTGCACCTGTGGCTCGATGAGGCCATGGAGAGCCCCTTGCCCTCCACCGTGCTCCGTAACTCCGTGGTGGTGGTGGGCGGCGCCTGGGTGCTGCTGCGGCTCGAGCCCCTGATCGAACTGAGTCCCCTGGTTCAGACCGTGCTCGTGATCGTGGGCGGAACCACTGCGCTGGTGGCCTCCCTGATCGCCCTCGCCCAGATCGATGTGAAGCGCGCCCTCTCCTTCCTTGTGAGCAGCTGGCTCGGCCTGCTGTTCGTGGCGGTGGGTCTGGGCGGTATCAGCGTGGCCGATCACCTGATGCTGGTGTATCCCCTGCCGATGGCGCTGATGTTGATGGTGATCGGCGCCATCGTGATCACCAACGTCACCCAGGACCTCACCCAGCTCGGGGGCCTGTGGAGCAAGCGTCCGCTGATGGGCCTGGCCTTCCTCACAGGCGCCGCCGGCCTGATGGCCTTGCCGCCGTTCGGTGGCTTCGCCGCCCTGCGCGAGCTCATGGAGCTCACGGCCGAGAGCTCCCATCCGGTGCTGCTCGGTTCCCTGGTGCTGCTCACCAATGCCCTGATCAGCGCCGGCCTGATCCGGGTGTTCGGTCTGATCTGGGGCGGGCGTCCGTCGGTATTCACCACCCGCTCCCCGGAGGTGCTGTGGCTGATGGCCCTGCCCACCTTCGTGCTCATGGGTCTGGTGCTGCACCTGCCGCAGCTGATGGTGATCAACGGCGTCTTCGCCCTGTCCCCCCTTCCGGGCTGGGGTCCGCTGGCGGTGCCCCTGCTGATCTCCACCCTCGTGGGCGGCGGCCTCTCGGCGGTGTTCTACCTGCGGCCCCACCCCCTGGCCCATCTGCCCGCAGCCCTCGGCGGCCTGCAGGACTGGCTGGCCCACGACATGCAGACCGAGCGCTTCTACCACCGCACCGTGGTGTGGCTGGTGGTGGCCCTGGCCCGGATCAGCGCCTGGTCGGATGACCGGCTGTTCGAGGGCTTCAGTGGTGCCTCCGGCAGTGCCGCCCTCGAGGGTGCACGCCGCCTCAGCTTCACCACCTCCGGCCGCACCCAGGCCTATGCCCTCACCCTCCTTCTCGGGGTGCTGCTGATGGCCGCCTGGCTGCTGGCCTCCGCCCCTTCCGTTCCGTCCGAACTCGTTCGCCCGTTCCGCTGATGGGATCGTCCTCGCTCCTGCTTCTCCTGGCCGCACCCCTAGCCGGCACCCTGCTGCTGCCCCTGCTGCCGGCAACCGTTCCTTCCGTTCGGGTCCGCGGCATCGCGGCCCTGTTCGGCGCCCTTCAGCTCCTGGTGGGCCTGCTCTGTTGGCAGCACCCCCCCGCCGACCTGCAGCTGTCCTGGCTGCCGAAACTCGGGCTCCGGCTCGATCTCGGTCTGGATGGCCTCTCGCTGCCGCTGGTGCTGCTCACCGCGCTGATCACGTCGCTTTCGATTCTCTCGGCAGCGGCTGACCAGTCCCGGCCGCGGCTGTTCTTCTCCCTGATGCTGGCCACCAACCTGGGTGTCGTCACGGGTCTGCTGGCCCGCAACGCCCTGCTGTTCCTCCTGGCCTTCGAGCTGGTGCTGATTCCGATCACCCTGCTGGTGGCGGTCTGGGGGGGCAAGAAACGGGCCGGTGCCGCGGTGCGTTTCCTGCTCTACAGCGCCGTCTCCGGCCTGGCCCTGCTGGCGGCCGTGCTGGCCTTCGCCTGGTTCAATCCCGCCGGTCCGCTCTTCGCTTTCGAGGATCTTCGCCAGGCCCAGTTCTCCCCCACGGCCCAACGCTGGATCCTGGCCCTGCTGCTGCTCTCCTTCGGCCTCAAGCTTCCCGTCTTTCCCCTGCACGGCTGGCAGCCCTTCACCTACGGCCAGGCCCCCACACCGGTGGTGATGCTGCTGGCGGGCTCCGTCTCCAAGCTGGGCGCCTACGGCCTGCTGCGCTTCGGCGTGGGCTTCCTTCCTGACATCTGGGCCGCCTGGTCGCCCTGGATCGCCGCCGCCGGTGCCATCAGCGCGGTGTACGGGGCGCTCAACGCCATCGCCCAGAGCGACATCCGCCGCCTGATGGCCTTCAGCTCCCTCGGCCACATGGGCCTGCTGGTGCTTGGGCTCTCGGCGGCCACACCCCTCAGCCTGCAGGGGGCGGTGGCCCAGATGCTCGCCCACGGCATCATCGTGGCCCTGCTGTTCGCCTGCGTGGGGCTGATCGAGCGCAAGACCGGCACCACCGCCATCCCCGAGCTCTCCGGCCTGATGAACCCCCTGCGGGGACTGCCGTTCACCATGGGCATGCTGCTGCTGGCCATGATGGCGGCCGCCGGCATCCCCGGCCTGGCGGGCTTCCCTGCCGAGCTGCTGGTGTTCGAGGGCAGCTGGACCACCTTCCCCCGCGCCACCCTGGTCAGCCTGATCGCCTCGGGCTTCACCGCCGTCTACGCCATCCGCCTGTTCAACAGGGTGGGCTTCGGCCGCCTCGACAACGAGCGCGCCGACTGGACTTCCACCTGCTGGAGCGAGCGGGCGCCGGCCATGGCCCTCACCGTTCTGGTGATCGCGGCGGGCCTCTGGCCGACGGCCCTCACGGGCTGGAGTGAGACCGAATCCACTGGCCTGGCCCTGCGCACCCAGCCGTTCCTCAGCCGGGATGCCGCCCAGCCCCTCACCCTCGCCGCCGCCACCTCCCCCCTGGTCGCCGTCACCCTCCCTTCCGCCTCGGAGCTGCGCACGTCATGACGCCCCCCACCGCCACGACCCCCGAGCCCGTCACCGCTCCCCTGATCCCGCCCTCCACCCATCGCTATGCCGATGTGATCCACCGGCTGGAGGCCGGCGGCTCGATGCTGCCGGACACGCCGGAGAACCTGATGCAGATCATCGGCATCTACAAGGCCTATGCCGTGCCGATGGACTTCTACTGGCGCGACCTGCTCTATATCGCCGAGCAGGTGTTTCTCGATCCCCTGCCGGCCTTCAAGTACTTCCCCTCCCAGGAGTACCTGGATCTGCCCAACTCCTACGCCGGCGATCAGTCGAAGCTGCGGATCTGGCGTGGTGGTGAAAAGGCCCATCCTGAACTTCTGGAGTTCATGGAGAAGGGCGAAACCGGCAAGATGTCGAAGCTGCTCCATCACCTCTGGCACGACCGGATCAACATGGAGTTCGCCGAGGCGTGCATGGAAGCCATGCTCTGGCATCAGGGCATGGGCGGCCGCTTCTACGACTATCTCGCCAGTGACGCTTACCGGGTCAACGCCGATCGCGCCATCAAGGCCTACTTCCGCGGCAACCCGCTGATGCTCGGGCTCTATCGCCTGTTCCCTGAGATGTTCATGGAGCAGGTGAAGAAGATGAGCTACTACGCCAACCTCGGCCTGTTCTGGGAGGTGATGGCGCCGGTGTTCTTCGAGATGAGCGACATCTACGACGAGGGAGGTTTCAAGGGTGTTCCCGACGCCATGAACTTCCTGGTGAATGGCATCTTCGCGGTGGCGGGCCGGCCCATCTATCACCACGTCTACATCAAGGGCGAGTGTTTCGAGATCATCCCCAAGAGCGAAGGCTTCACCTGGCTCTATGAAGCGGCTCTCCCCTACGTGGAGGCGGTCTTCTATCGCACGGCGCCATTTCGCGGCACCAAGAGCTACAACGCCCAGGCCTATCAGGTTCCTGCCGATCAGGCCGATTTCCACTACGGCATCCTCTATGCCGACGTGTTCCCCGTGGGATCGGCCGGCATCCCTCCCACCCTGTTGATGCAGGACATGCTGCATTTCCTGCCGCCCTATCTGGAGGAGCTCTACAAGCAGCACAAGCGTGGCGATGAGGACAAGCTCATCCAGCTGGGCATCACCTTCCAGCGCTCCATGTACAACGTCACCTCGGCGGTGATCCAGGCCCTGCGCTGCGCCCTGCTCTATCCGCTGGATGACACCGATCCGGAACACCTGATGGCCAACCGGCGCTTCTTCGAGGCCCAGATGGATCGCTTCCTGCGCCCTGAGGCACGCCTGCCCCAGATCCAGACCCCGGACTACCGCTAGGAGACCCCCATGGCCAACATCATCGAAACCGCCAAGGGTGCCGGCTGCTTCGGCACCCTGCTGACCGCCGTCGAGGTGGCCGGACTCACCGGCGCCCTGGAGAGCCCCGGCCCCTTCACCGTCTTCGCCCCCGTCGACGACGCCTTCGCCGCCCTCCCCCCCGGCACGGTCCAGACCCTGGTGGACAACGTCCCCCAGCTGGCCCGGATCCTCAAATTCCATGTGCTCTCCGGCGCCTACCGGCGGGAGCAACTGATTGAGCAGCCGGAATGGGAGAGCCTGGAGGGGGCTCCGGTGGCGATCCGCCGGGCGGACCCCTTCGAGGTCAAGAACGCCACCGTCGTCTCCGCCGACATCGTCTGCGACAACGGCATCGTGCACGTCATCGACCGGGTGATCCTGCCCGGATGAGCGGGGCGCTGCGGCTGGCGGCCCTTGGCGGCCTGGTCGCCAGCCTGGTGGGCTGCGCCGCCGGCAACGACGCCCCCGGCAGCCCCACCATGGCCAAGATCCGCGAGCGGGGACGGCTGATCTGCGCCGTTGACGGGGCGGTGCCCGGCTTCAGCACGGTGGGACCGGGCGGGGCCTTCGTGGGCATCGACGCCGATTTCTGCCGAGCCGTGGCCGCCGCCGTCCTCGGGGACCCCGCCAAGGTGGAGTTCCGGCCGGTGACGGCGGGGGAGCGCTTCGTGGCCCTGGGCAGCGGCGAGGTGGACCTGCTCTCGATCAGCTCCACCCACACCCTCAGCCGCGACGCACCAGGGGGCAATGCCCTCAGCTTCGGCCCCGTGTTCTTCTACGACGGCCAGGGGGTGATGGTGCCCGCGGCCAGCGGTGTCCGCAGCCTGCGGGAGCTGGCGGGCAAGCCGATCTGCGTCGAGAGCGGCACCAACACTGAGCTGAACCTGGCCGATCGCATGCGGGAACTGGGGGTCGCCTACCAGCCGCTGCGCTTCCAGTCGGGCGAGCAGGCCTACCCGGCCTACGAGCAGGGTCGCTGCGCCGCCATCACCAGCGACAGCTCCCTGCTGGCGGCCAAGCGCAGCGGCTTCAAGCAGCCGGCGGCCCACGTGCTGCTCCCCGATCTCCTCAGCAAGGAGCCCAGCGCCAAGGTGACGATCCAGGCGGATCCGGCCTGGGCCGATGCGGTGCGCTGGGTCACCCACACCCTGGTCCAGGCGGAGGAGAGCGGCCTCACCCAGGCCAACGTCGAAGCCCGCCTCGCCGCGGCCCGGCGGGACCCCAGCCAGGCCGAAGCGCGCCGCTTCCTGGGGGTGGAGGGGGATTTCGGCCGCCAGCTGGGCCTGCCCGCCGACTTCACGGTGCGGGTGGTGAAGGCGGTGGGCAACTACGGCGAGCTGTTCGAGCGGCACCTGGGCAGCGCCACCCCCCTGGGCCTGGAGCGGGGCCTCAACCGGCTCTGGAACAAGGGCGGTCTGCACATCGCGCCCCCCTTCCGCTGAGGAGGTTCCTCAGGGCCTACCTGCACCGGCGCGCACCTGCAACAATGCGGCCACCTTTACGTCGCAGGCATGTTCCGGACCCGGACCCGCTCCCTGGTGGTTTCCCTCTGTGCCGCCGGCCTGCTCGCCGGTTGCGCCGGCGATGGGGGCGGGGTGCAGAGCCAGAAGCTCTCCACGATCACGGGGCGGGGCAAGCTGATCTGCGGCGTAGAAGGCAAGCTGCCCGGCTTCAGCTTCGTGGGCCCCGACGGCAAGTACCTGGGCCTGGATGTGGATGTCTGCAAGGCGGTGGCCGCCGCGGTACTGGGGGATCCCGAGAAGGTGGAATACCGGGACCTGAACTCCAGCGAGCGCTTCGCCGCCCTGGCCAGCGGCGAGGTGGACCTGCTCTCGCGCAACACCACCATGACCCTGAGCCGCGACGCGGCCGGCGGCAACGGCCTCAGCTTCGCCCCCACCACCTTCTATGACGGCCAGGGGGTGCTGGTGCCTGTGGCCAGCGGCATCAAGGACCTCAAGGGCCTGGCCGGCAAGCCCATCTGCGTCGAGAGCGGCACCACCACCGAGCTCAACCTGGCCGACCGCATGCGGGAGCAGAACATCCCCTACACGCCGCTGAAGTTCCAGACCAGCGACCAGACCTTCGCCGCCTACCTCGGCGACCGCTGCGTGGCCGTGACCAGCGACCGCTCCCAGCTGGCGGGCAAGCGCACCAGCTTCCCCAAACCGGACGACCACACCCTGCTGCCGGTGGTCATGAGCAAGGAGCCCCTCACCCCAGCCACCACCAACGGTGATCCAGCCTGGGCCGATGCGGTGCGCTGGATCGTCTACGGCCTGATGCAGGCCGAGGAGAGCGGCATCACCCAGGCGAACGTGGACGCCAAGCTGGCCGAAGCCAAGGCCAACACCAACCAGGCCGACCTGCGCCGCTTCCTGGGGGTGGAGGGTGACTTCGGCAAGCAGCTCGGCCTGCCGCCCGACTTCGTGGTCAAGGCGGTGAAGGCCGTCGGTAACTACGGCGAGATCTTCGATCGCAACGTCGGGCCCGCCTCCGCCCTCAAGCTCGACCGCGGCCTCAACCGCCAGTGGAAGGACGGCGGCCTGATCTACTCGCCGCCCTTCCGTTGATGGCGCCGGTGCCCCCCGCCGACCCGGCCCCTCATCCACCCACTCCCCCATCGCCGCCCTGGTGGCGCGACCGCCGCATCGTGCCCTGGGTGGTGCAGGCGGTGGTGGGCCTGCTGGTGCTGCTGCTGATCGCCTTCCTGCTGGGCAATCTGATCCGCAACCTCACCGCCGCCGGGCTGCTGCTGAGCTGGCGCTGGCTGCAGCAGCCCGCCGGCTTCGACATCTCGGAATCGGTGATTCCCTTCAATGCCCAGCTGCCCTACTGGCGCGCCCTGGCCGCCGGTCTGGTCAACACGATCCGGGCGGTGCTGGTGGGCCTGGTGGGGGCCACCCTGCTGGGCACCCTGGTGGGGATGGCCTCCTTCAGCCACAACGGCCTGCTCCGGCGGCTGGCGCGGGTCTACGTGGAGGTGGTGCGCAACATCCCCCTGCTGCTGCAGCTGGTGTTCTGGTATTTCGTGGTGTTCCTCACCCTGCCGAACGGCTTGGCGGCGATCCAGCTGCCCGGGGTGGTGCTGGCCAAATCGGGGCTCTACATCGCCGGGTTCGGCGAGGGGCTGCGCTGGATGGGGCCCAGCCTCGTCAACGAGGTCTGGCAGGCGCCGCTGCGCCTGAGCGTCGAGTTCGGCGCCCTGCTCACCGGCCTGATCGTGTACTCGGGCGCCTTCATCGCCGAGGTGGTGCGGGGCGGCATCGCGGCCGTGCCGAAGGGACAGTGGGAGGCGGCCTCCTCCCTGGGGCTGAGCTGGTTCGCCACCCTGCGCCGCATCGTCCTGCCCCAGTCCCTGCGGGTGATCGTGCCGGGGCTCAACACCCAGTACATCTCCCTGGCCAAGAACTCCTCCCTGGCGGTGGCCGTGGGCTACACCGACCTCTATTCCGTGGCCGAAACCACCCTCAACCAGACCGGCCGGGCGGTGGAGGTGATCCTGGTGCTGCTGGCCGCCTACCTCACCCTCGATCTGCTGATCTCGGCCCTGATGAACGGTCTCAACCACCTGGTCCAGATCCGGGAGCGCTGAGATGAACGCCCTCCTGAGACGGCTGCGCGCCGAACTGTTCGCCACCCCCGCCGATGGGGCGCTCAGCGTCGCCCTGATCACGCTGCTCAGCCTGGGGGCCTTCGGGTTCCTGCGCTGGGCCCTCACCCAGGCCCAGTGGGCCGTGGTGAAGGTCAACAGCACCCTGTTCGCCGTGGGCCGCTACCCGATCGAGCAGCAGTGGCGCCTCTGGCTGCTCACCGCCCTGCTGGTGGCGGCCAGCGGCGCCACCTGGGGCCTGCTGCGCGCCCATCCCCGTCCCGACCGCACGGGCGTGCTGTGGCCACGCAACGACCGGCTGGCCCTGGTGCTGCTCGCCCTGATCGCCCTGGCCCTGCCCTCGGCCCTCGGACTCACGCTCGCCATCCAGACCCGCTGGTGGGGGCTCCTGCTGCTGCTGGCTCTCTGCCGCTGGCTGGCCGGCCGTTTCGGGGCGAACCTTTCGCCCACCGGCCGGCGGCTGGCCGCCCTGGTGTGGCCCCTGCTCTACCTGGTGGGCATGGTGCTGATCAGCGGCGGCCTGGGTCTGGTCACCGTGTCCCCTTCGGAATGGGGCGGCCTGCTGCTCACCCTGCTGGCCTCCAGCTTCGCGATCCTGCTCTGTTTTCCGATCGGGGTGCTGCTCGCCCTGGGACGCCGCAGCGAGCTGCCCCTGCTGCGCTGGGGCTCGGTGGTCTACATCGAGTTCATCCGCGGCGCGCCGCTGATCACCCTGCTGTTCCTCGGCCAGAACATCCTCGGCTTCCTGCTGCCCGGCGGCCTGGCACCCGAGCGGGTCTGGCGGGCGGCCTGGGTGCTCACCTTCTTCGCCGCCGCCTACCTGGCAGAGGCCGTGCGCTCCGGCCTGGCGGCCGTGCCCCGGGGCCAGCTGGAGGCCGCCCGCTCCCTCGGCCTCTCCTACCCGAAGGCCCTGCAGCACGTGGTGCTCCCCCAGGCCCTGCGGGTGGCCCTGCCGGCCATGGTGGGCCAGTTCATCTCGCTCCTGCAGGACACCACCCTGCTGTCGCTGATCGGATTGCTGGAACTGCTCGGCACGGCCCGCACCGTGATGGCCAATCCGGCTTTCCTGGGCCGCAACGGCGAGGTGTATCTCACCCTGGCGGTGCTGTTCTGGGGCTGCTGTGCCGCCCTCGGACTGGGCAGCCGGGCCCTGGAGCGCCGGCTTGATCCCCACGCCGTGCCCTCCGCCACCTGAGCCGCGTTCCCCTTTCCCTCCTCCCCAGCTCCGATCCCACGTCCCGCCCCATGAGCCAACCCAGCAGCGAACTGATGATCGAGGCGCGGGCCGTCGAGAAGTGGTATCCCAACGGATTCCAGGCGTTGCGCGGCGCCAGCCTCACCGTGCGGCGGGGCGAGGTGGTGGTGATCATGGGCCCCTCGGGATCGGGCAAAAGCACCTTCATCCGCACCTTCAATGCCCTGGAGGACTTTCAGAAGGGCAGCATCACCGTCGACGGCATCGTCCTCTCCAACGACCTGCGCAACATCGACGCCATCCGCCGGGAGGTGGGCATGGTGTTCCAGCAGTTCAACCTGTTCCCGCACCTCTCGGTGCTCGACAACCTGACGCTGGCGCCGGTGCTGGTGCGCAAGCGCCCGAAGGCGGAGGTGGAGAAGCAGGCCCGGGCTCTGCTAGAGCGGGTCGGCATCGCCGAACAAGCCGGCAAGTATCCCGGCCAGCTCTCGGGGGGTCAGCAGCAGCGGGTGGCGATCGCCCGGGCCCTGTGCATGGAACCGCGCATCCTCCTGTTCGATGAACCCACCAGCGCCCTCGACCCGGAGATGGTGCGGGAGGTGCTGGAGGTGATGCAGGATCTCGCCGCCGACGACATCACCATGGTGGTGGTTACCCACGAGGTGAAGTTCGCCCGCCACGTGGCCCACCGGGTGGTGCTGATGGCCGACGGTGAGGTGGTGGAGGAGGCCGAACCGGAGGTGTTCTTCACCAACCCCAGCCACGAGCGCACCCGCCGCTTCCTGGATCAGATTCTCTGAGGGAGGCCGCTAGGCCCTGGTCGCCCAGTCGGCGGCGTTGAGCTGCGGGAACAGCCCGTCCTCCCGCTCCACGCCAACCAGCCACTCCCGGGGCAGGTCGGTGCCGTGCTCGAGGGCATCGATCAGGCGCCAGAAGCGGTCGAGGTGGCGGCGGATCCGCTCCCGCGCCAGGCCGGTGGTGGTGCCGGCCCGCAGGATGAAGCTCCAGTCGGAGCTCTGGGCCAGCAGCAGCTCGCGGCCCGCCTGGGTGAGCAGGGCCCGCTGGGCGGTGCTGCCCACGCCCCGGTTCACCCGCTGCACCATGGCCCGGGAGGCGCGCTGCCACTCCGCCACCACCCAGGCGTTGGTGTCGTTGAGCCAGTAGTCGTGGTAGCCCCCCTGGCCCCAGCTGGAGGGGGCCGGCCGGCAGACCTGCAGGGCCCGGTTCTGGCTGAGCACGTCCCGCAGGTGGGTGAAGCGCACGTCCAGGGCCGGCCCCTGGCGGAACAGCTCGGCCAGGAACCGGGGCCCCTCGAACCACCAGTGGCCGAACAGCTCCGCATCGAAGGGGGCCACCAGCAGCGGCGGCGGCTCGATCGTGGCCGCCAGCTGCCCCATCTGGGCGGCGCGGCCCCGCAGGAAGGCCTCGGCGTGCTCCATCAGCCGCTCGCCCGCCCGCTGGGGGTCGTAGGGCGCCTTGGCGTCCAGGGGGCAGCCCTGGGCGGTGACCCGGTGCAGCTTCAGCCCGAGGGGGCGGCGGTCGTGGATGCCCTGGGCCTCCAGGTCCGCTTCGGGCAGGTCCCAGCCCAGGTCGCGGTGGAACTCCCGGTAGGCCCCATCGCCCGGGTAGCCCTGGCTGGCACTCCACACCGGCAGGGTGGATTCGCTGTCACGGGCGAAGAAGGCCACCCCCGCCGGGGAGCAGATCGGCGCATAGACGCCGTAGCGGGGACGGGGCAGGCCATGGAGCAGGCCGTGGCCGTCGAGCAGGGAATAGCGCAGGCCGCATTCGGCCAGGAGCCGGTCGAGGTCCTCGTAGTAGGCGCACTCCGGCAGCCAGATGCCCAGGGGCCGCTGGCCGAGCAGCCGCTGGTGCTCCCGCACGGCGGTGAGCAGCTGGGCCCGCACCGCCTCCGGTGAATCCCGCAGCAGGGGCAGATAACCGTGGGTGGCCCCGCAGGTGATCAGATCCAGGACCCCCTGCTCCTGCAGCCGCCGGAAGCGGGGCAGGAGATCCCCCTCCATCTCCCGCCACTGGGCCTCGATGGCCGAGAGGGTGCCCTTCAGCTCCCGGGCCGGAACCTCCAGGTCGGGAGCGGCCCCGTCGAGCAGGGTGCGGCGCAGGGCCAGCCAGGCCGGGAAGCGACCGTTGAGGGCCCGGTCGCTCAGCAGCGACAGCAGGGTGGGGGAGAGGCCGAGGGTGAGCCTGGGCCGTTGCTGGGGATCGGCGGCCGCCCGCTCCAGCACCTCCAGCAGCGGCAGATAGCATTCCTGGAGAGCCTGGAAGTACCAGTCCTCCTCGAGCGAACCGGGTTCTCCGGAGCGCACATAGGGAAGGTGGGCATGCAACACCAGGGCCAGATCGCCTGCGGCCATGGGGAAACCCTCTGTGCGGCCACTCTACGTTCCGCTCCCTGACGTTCCCCTCCCGGAGCCGGGTCTTCAGGCCCGTAGAGTGGGTCTAACTCATAGCTGTTCCGCCTAACCCCATGGCCCGCGATCCCGGCCGGGTATTGATCTTCGATACCACCCTCCGCGACGGGGAGCAGTCCCCTGGCGCCAGCCTCAACCTGGAGGAGAAGCTCGCGATCGCCCAGCAGCTGGCCCGCCTGGGGGTCGACATCATCGAGGCCGGCTTCCCCTTCGCCAGCAGCGGCGATTTTCACGCCGTTCAAAAGATCGCCGCCACCGTGGGCACCCCGGACGGGCCCGTGATCTGCGGCCTGGCCCGGGCCGCCAGCGGCGACATCAAGGCCTGCGCCGATGCCGTGGCCCCGGCGGCCCACAGGCGCATCCACACCTTCATCGCCACCAGCGACATCCATCTGGAGCACAAGCTCCGCAAGACCCGCGCCGAGGTGCTTGCCATCACCGCGGAGATGGTGGCCTATGCCCGCTCCCTGGTCGACGACGTGGAGTTCTCCTGCGAGGACGCCGGCCGCAGCGATCCTGAGTTCATGCATGAGGTGATCGAGGCGGCGATCAACGCCGGCGCCACCACCATCAACATTCCCGACACGGTGGGCTACACCACCCCGGCCGAATTCGGCGCCATCATCGCCGGCATCAACCGCTCGGTGCCCAACATCGACCAGGCGGTGATCTCGGTCCATGGGCACAACGATCTCGGTCTGGCCGTCGCCAACTTCCTCGAAGCCGTCAAGAACGGCGCCCGCCAGCTGGAGTGCACCATCAACGGCATCGGTGAACGGGCCGGCAACGCCTCCCTCGAGGAGCTGGTGATGGCGCTGCACGTGCGCCGCAGCTACTTCAACCCCTTCCTGGGCCGGCCGGCCGACCAGCGCGACCCCCTCACCAACGTGCGCACCGAGGAGATCACCAAGACCTCCCGGCTGGTCTCCAACCTCACCGGCATGGCGGTGCAGCCCAACAAGGCAATCGTGGGCGCCAACGCCTTCGCCCATGAGTCCGGCATCCACCAGGACGGGGTGCTCAAGAACCGGCTCACCTACGAGATCATCGACGCCCGCACCGTCGGCCTGGCCGACAACCGCCTCTCCCTCGGCAAGCTCTCGGGCCGCAGCGCCTTCCGGGCCCGGCTGGAGGAGCTCGGCTACACCCTGGAGCGCACCGACCTCGACGACGCCTTCGCCCGCTTCAAGGAACTGGCCGACCGCAAGCGGGAGATCACCGACCGGGATCTGGAGGCCATCGTCAGCGAGCAGGTGCAGCAGCAGGACCAGCCCCGCTATGCCCTGCAGTCGGTGCAGGTGAGCTGCGGCACCAACCTGCAGCCCACCGCCACCGTCACCCTTCGGGATGGCGATGGCATCGACCTGACCGAGGCGGCGATCGGCACCGGGCCGGTGGATGCGGTCTGCCAGGCCCTCAACCACCTGGCCCAGGTGCCGAACGAGCTGGTGGAGTTCAGCATCAAGTCCGTCACCGAAGGCATCGACGCCATGGGCGAGGTGACCATCCGCCTGCGCCATCAGGGGGTGCTCTATTCGGGCCATGCGGCCGACACCGACATCGTCGTGGCGGCGGCCCAGGCCTTCGTGAACGCCCTCAACCGGCTGGTCTCCGGCAGCCAGCGCGCTCCGCTCCATCCCCAGAAGACGGCCCTTCCGGTGGCGGAACTGCCGCGTCTGTGAACGCCCCCAACCGCTCCCCGCTGGCCACCGGGCTGCAGCTGGCCCTGCTGCTGCTGGTGGCGGTGCTGCTGCTGCTGCCCCTGCTGTGGCTGGTCAGCACCTCCCTCAAGGGGCCGGCGGAGGACATCTTCACCAGTCCTCCGGCCCTGCTGCCCAGCCAGCCGAGCCTGGAGGCCTACGGGCGCCTCTTCGCCGCCAACCCGATGGGCACCTACCTGCTCAACAGCACGATCGTCAGCGCCCTGGCGGTGCTGGCCAACCTGCTGTTCTGCTCCCTGGCGGCCTACCCCCTGGCGCGGATGCGTTTCAAGGGCCGCGGACTGGTGCTCGCCCTGGTGGTGGCCACGATCCTGATCCCCTTCCAGGTGGTGATGATCCCCCTCTATCTGCTGATGGTGCAGATCGGGCTGCGCAACACCCTCTGGGCCCTGATCGTGCCCCAGGCGGCCACGGCCTTCGGCATCTTCCTGCTGCGCCAGAGCTTCCTGGCGGTGCCGGTGGAGCTGGAGGAGGCGGCCCGGATCGATGGCTGCACCCCCATCGGCGAATGGTGGAACGTGATGCTGCCGGCGGCCCGGGCCGACCTGATCACCCTGGCGATGTTCGTGTTCATCGGCACCTGGAGTGACTTCCTCTGGCCGCTGATCATTCTCGACGACCCCACCCTCTACACCCTGCCCCTGGGCCTGCAGCAGCTGGCCAGCAGCTTCTCCCTCGACTGGCGCCTGGTGGCGGCCGGCTCGGTGGTCTCGATCCTGCCGGTGCTGCTGCTGTTCGTGCTGCTGCAGCGCTACATCCTGCCCAGCGCCAGCGGCGACGCCGTCAAGGGCTGAGGCCCCCCAGGGAGCTCAGGGGGTGCTCACCGGCGGGGGGCGAAGCACGCCGCCGCCCTCGCCGCGGTCGGCCGGGGCCTGGCCGGGGCGGCCGCCGGGCCCCGGGGAGGGCATCGGTGCGGCGGGGAAGGGGTCCGGATCCCGCTGGGGGCGCCGCACCGCCCGGCCCTGCAGGTCGGCCAGGGCGGAGCGCGACTCGTCCTGCTGCTGCTCAAGAGCCTCCAGCCGCTGGGCCCCGGCTTCCAGGGTCTGGAGGCGCCCCACCATCGCCCGCTGCTGCTCCTCCAGCACGGAGGTGCGATCGAGGGCGCGGCTGTTCTCCAGCCCCTGCAGCCGCTGCTCCAGCTTCATCAGCAGCTGGCTCTGTTCCCGCGTCTTGCCCAGGATCACCAGGAACAGGACAGCGAGCATGGAGCTCAGGCCGATCTGCAGCCAGCTGGTCCAGGCCGGCGGGCCGGAGGCCGGGGGCGGGGGGGAACGCCGGGAGCCGTCGTCTTCGCGGTCGGTGATCGAGACCATGCGCCCCCTGTGCTGACCCATCCTGCCCTGAGCGGCCCGGGGCGTCAGCCGCCGGCCGCGGGCAGGCCGGCGCCGCTGCGGGCGGCGGCACCGGCCAGCAGCTCGGCCACGGTGGAGCGGTAGACGGCGCTCGCCTGCTCCGGATCCCGGCCGATGCAGGTCATGCCCAGCTTGCCGAACTCCGAGAGGCAGCCCAGCAGGTGAAACACGCTGCCCTGCAGGCGGGCCGGATCGTAGTGGAGGCCGGCCTCGGCCACGATGTCGATCAGGTCGAGGGGCATCAGGCCCCGCAGGCGGGGGTCGCTGAGGTTGTCGGTGGCGCGGTAGTGCAGCGGCTGGCCGGTGGGGGAGAGGAAGCAGCCGGTGGCGGGGTCGAGGCTGCCGGCGGTGATCGCCCGCAGGGCCATGAAGGGATGGGTGGTGCCCCCCTGGCGCAGGTTGACCTCGATGGCCTGCAGGTCCCAGCGCTCGCCGAAGCGGCGGGCGATGAAGTCGACCCCGAAGCGCTCGAGGGCCCCTTCGGCGGCGAGGGCCCGGCCGACGGCCAGGCCGTGCTCCATCAGCGCCACCCGGTAGGGCTCGGCGGCAGGGAAGCAGCAGCCCAGGTAGGTCTGGCCACCGGCGCCGCCGAGGATCTGCTCGTGGGTGGAGAGCACCTCCACCATCCCGCCCGGGTGGATCGTGCCCTGCACGCTCGGGGAGCGCAGCGCCTCGCCGCCCTCCAGCCAGGCCTCGGCCAGGGCCCCCTGGCCGGCCAGCAGCTCCGTCCAGCCGGCCGCGGGCATCGGCAGGGCCTCCAGGGCCCGCCGGATCCGCCCGACCCGCTCACGCCGGGCCAGCCCGGCCAGCGCCAGGGGCGTGAAATCGAGGCGGGCATTGCCCTCACCGCTGAAGCCCTCGTTCAGCTTGACGACACAGCCGCCCAGCCCGGGGTCGCCCTCCCAGAGGTCGGCCACCGCCTCCGCCAGGTCATCGAGGCCGTGGGCCAGCCCGGTGCCGGGGGGGTGGGGAACGCCGCAGCGGGCGAACAGCTCCCGGCTGCCCGCCTTGGTGCCCCAGTAGCCCAGGGCCGGATCGGTGCCCAGCAGGGGCACCTGCAGGCGCTCGGAAAGGGTCTTCTCCAGCTCGGTCACCACGTAGCAGATGATGAAACTCCGGCCCGGCCGCAGCCGCTCCCGGATCCGTCCGAGCAGGGCCGGCCGCTCCAGCAGCTTCTGCGTCAGGGGCCGGGCGGAGCCGTCGTCGGTGTCGAACAGGTGCAGCCGGCGGCGGGCATGGGAGGTGGGCACCCCCGGCATCAGCTCGAGGACCGCATCCACCACCAGTTCGGGCAGCAGCTTGCTGGTGACATAGACCACCTGCACGCCTGGGTTGCGCAGCCGCATCAGGGAGAAGAGCTGGCGCTCCTCGTAGTGGTGGGCCCCCGTCACCAGGGCCAGCTGGGAGGGGTCCATGGTGAGCGAGGGCACCATCAGCAGGTCGAAATCCGCACCTGCCCCGCCCCCGGCGTCGCCGTGCTCCCGGCCCCACGGGGCCTGCAGCCCCTGCTGCAGTTCGCGGAAGCTCAGGACCATGGCCGGTTGGGCGGAATGTCGTCATGCTGACCACCACAGCGACCAGCGCCAATGGAGTCGTTCACGGTGAGTGCCCTCGGCTATGGCGCCGCCTCACTCACCACCCTGAGCCTGTTCCCCCAGGCGCTGAAGACCGTGCGCAGCGGCGACACCAGCGCCATCTCGCTGCGGATGTACGGCCTGTTCACCCTCGGGGTGCTGGCCTGGGCCGTTTACGGCCTGCTGCGGGCCGACGGTCCGGTGATCGCCGCCAACCTGATCACGCTGATCCCGGCCTCGGTGGTGCTGGAACGCAAGCTGCGGGCCCTTCTGGAGGGGAGGCGCTGAGGTGGCGGCACCCATGGATAACGGCGCCCTGTTCGTCGCGATCGGAGCGGTGCCGGGGGCCTGGCTGCGCTTCCGGGTGGTCAACCACTTCGAACCGATGCTGCCCCGCAAGCACTGGGGAACGTTCGGGGTGAATCTGATCGCCTGCTTCGCCATCGGCCTGCTAGTGAGCCTGGAGGCCAGCTGCGGACTGGCGGCGGGCCGGGCCCTGCTGCTGCTGGGCACGGGCTTCCTGGGCAGCTTCAGCACCTTCTCCACCTGGATCGCCGAGCTGCACGCGACCCTGCACCAACGCCAGCGCCGCGAGGCCGTCCTGCTCTGCGGCGGTTCGGTGCTGGGGGGCCTGCTGGCCGTCAGCGCCGGCCTGGCCATCGGCGGCAGCTAGGGGAGAACGATGGCGCCATTCCCGAGCGAAAGCCCCCCCAGCCTGCGCCGTGAGGCGCGGGACCTGCTGCTGGTGGCCGCGGGGGCGGTGCCCGGCGCCCTGCTGCGCTGGCGCCTGGAGGACGTCGGCAAGGGCCTGGAGGGGGTGCCCACCGGGCTGATCGAAGCCGACCTGGTGGCCAACCTGCTCGGCACCTTCCTGATCGGTGTGATCGCCGGCCTGCACCCTCCCCGGCCCCGGCTGCTGCTGCTGGGCGGCATCGGCTTCTGCGGCTCGCTCACCACCTTCAGCAGCTGGATGCTGGAGATCAGCCTGGCGCTGCGGCGCGGCCGCCCCGATGAGGCGCTCGCCGTGGTGCTGGTCAGCCTGCTGGGGGGCCTGGTGGTGGTGGCGCTGGGGCTGGCGGCGGGCCGCTGGCTGGGGCGGTGGCGGCTCAGGCGCTGAAGGCCTTGCGGGGGGGGATGGGATAGGGAATGCGGCGGTGGCGCATGCGCTTCCAGACCCGCACGAAGGCGCGGATCACCAGCTCCAGCTCCGCCCGGGAGATGCCGCTGCCGTCGAGCTGGCCGTCGTTCTGGCGGGCCTCCACCAGCCGCCGGACCATCGCCCGGGCCTCAGCTTCGGTGGTGCCCGGCGGCAGGGAGCGCAGGGCGGCCTCACAGCCGTCGGCCAGCATCAGAATCGCCGTCTCCCGGCTGCGGGGCGCCGGACCGCGGTAGCGGAACTGCTCCTCCCGCACCGAAGGGTCCCGTTCCTTGGCCTGGTGGAGGAAGTAGCCCATCTTCAGCCGGCCCTGGTGCTCGGGGATGAAATCCGCCAGGGGGCGGGGCAGCCGGTAGCGACGGGCCAGCTTCAGCCCCTCGTCGACGTGGGCCTGGAGGATGGCGGCGCTGGCGAAGGGATCGTCGAGTTCGTCGTGGGGGTTGGCGCCGTGCTCCTGGTTCTCGATGAACCACTGGGGCCCGTGCAGCTTGCCGACATCGTGATAAAGGGCACCGGTGCGGATCAGGTCCACATCACCCTGGATGGCGCGGGCGCCCTCCTCGGCCAGGCCGCAGATCATCAGGGTGTGCTCGAAGGTGCCCGGCGCCTCCATCGACAGGCGTCGCAGCAGGGGCCGCTCCAGATCGGCCAGCTCCATCAGCCGGGCCCGGGTGAGCAGGCCGAAGAAGCTTTCCACCAGCGGCGCCAGCAGCAGGCCTCCCATCAGCAGGCCCGCCACCAGCAGGGCCTCCTGCAGCAGATCGGTGCTGCTGAACAACCCCTGGGAGGCCTCGAGGCTGCCCAGGTGGAAGAGCTGGATCAGCAGCCACTGCAGCAGCACGGCGCCGATGGGCAGCAGCAGGGCCAGCTGCAGCAGCTGGGCCCGGTTGCGCTGCCGTCCCGCCAGCACCGCCGCGATCGCGGCCACCAGGGCCGCCACCCCCAGCTGGGGAACCAGCAGGCCCTCGACAGGAACCGGCCAGAGCATGGCGGCCACAGCCAGCCAGGCCAGACCGGCGGCCGTGCCCAGCCCCTGGGAGAGCAGCAGGGTGGGGGGAACCAGCAGTGCCAGGGGGCTGACCTGGCTGCCGAGCCAGAGCTTGCACCCCTGCACCAGCACCAGCATCGCCAGGGCCAGCAGGGCCTGGCGGGGTTCGAGGCTGGCGCGCCAGCGGCGCATCACCAGCAGCAGCACCCCGCAGGCGGCCAGGGCCTCACTGAAGCGTCCCAGCCAGGCCAGGGGGCGGGGGCGATGGTTGACCAGATCGAAATGCTCCAGCACGTCGAAGGCCTGGGGGCTGATCGGTTCCCCCTGCCGTGTGATCAGGTCGTTCTTGCGCACCCGGATTGTGGGCAGCCCCTGGCGGGTGAGCAGGTCCTCGATGCGGCGCTGGCTGAGGAAGCTGTCGCCGCGGAGGTTGGTGCGGCCCTGGAGGCTGGCGGCCAGCAGGCGGCTGCCCAGGCTGCGGGCGGGGGGGGAGAGGTCCTGCAGCTGCAGCTCCGCGGCCGTGAGCAGCTGGCCCTCGGACAGGCTGGCCACGACGCCCTGGCTGAGCATGCGCTGCTGGGCCCGGCGCAGGGAGACCTTCCAGCGCATCAGGTCGGGGGGCGTCAGCCCCGTCAGCCAGCGGCGCTCCTCTTCGGTGAGATTGAGGGAATCGGGCCGGGGCTGGTCGTCGGCCACCGTCTGGCGCACCCGCTGCAGCCGCAGCTCCAGCTGCTGCACCAGGGCCTCACTGGCCTGGGGGTCGACCACCTGGATCTGGCTGCGGGGCAGCATCTGGCTGCGGCGCTGCTCCAGGTCGGTGCTGTCGATCACCGTGGCATCGCTCGGGGCCCGGGCCGTGAACGGGGCCGGCATGCCGGGACGCAGGTTCGGCTCCACCAGCCAGGGCCAGCTGGAGAGAAGCGCCACCAGCAGACAGAGCAGAAGCACGAGCAGACCGCCCCCGGGGCGCCAGGCCACCAGGGCCTGGCGGGGACGCTCGAGCCGCAGCAAGTGGCGCCACAGTCCCCTGATCCGCCGCAGCCCGAATCTCATCGGTCCAGGCTAGCCAACGGTTGAGGGTCCCCCTCCGGGTGGCTTCGGTGCATGCTGGGGTTCGGCAACGCACCCCCCCGATGGCCACCCTTCTTGATGGCAGGCGACTGGCGGCGGTGATCGAAGGGCGGCTGCACGCCGTGATCGCCGATGGGCTGGCGGTGGCGGGACGGCCCCCCGGCCTGGCGGTGCTGCGGGTTGGGGATGACCCCGCCAGCGGCGTCTATGTGGCCAACAAAGAGAAGGCCTGCCGCCGCGTCGGCATCAGCAGCCATGGCGGCCATCTGGCGGCGGACACCCCGGAGGAGGAGGTGCTGGCCCTGATCGCGCGCCTCAACGCCGACCCGACGGTCGACGGCATCCTGCTGCAGCTGCCCCTGCCGCAGGGCCTGGACGAGGGGCCGCTGCTGGCGGCGATCGACCCGGACAAGGACGCCGATGGTCTGCACACCCTCAACCTGGGTCGCCTGCTCAAGGGGGAGCGGGGTCCACGCAGCTGCACGCCGGCCGGGGTGATGGCCCTGCTGCGCAGCGCCGACGTGCCGATCGCCGGCGCCCAGGCCGTGGTGGTCGGCCGCAGCATCCTGGTGGGCAAGCCGATGGCCCTGATGCTCCAGGCCGCCGATGCCACCGTCACCATGGCCCATTCGCGCACCCATCACCTCGACGAGGTGACCCGGGAGGCCGAGATCCTGGTGGTGGCGGCCGGTCGCCCGCAGCTGATCGGCGCCCGGCACATCCGGCCTGGGGCGGTGGTGGTGGATGTGGGCATCCACCGGCTGGAGGGCAGGCTCTGCGGCGATGTGGACTACGAGGCGGTCGAGCCGCTGGTGGCGGCGATCACGCCGGTGCCCGGTGGGGTGGGGCCGATGACGGTGGCGATGCTGCTGGTCAACACCGTGCTGGCCTGGTGCGAGCGCCACGGGATCGACACAACGGACCTGGCGGATCTGCGCCCCTGAGGCCCGCCTGGGACGCCCCCCGGACGGCAGCGCCGCTCAGGGCCGGAGCGCCGTGGTGCGGGTGGCGTCGTGGGGTTCGCCGGAGCCGATCAGCAGGGGTACGGCCACGCCGATGCGGACCAGACCCGACGCCAGCAGCAGACCGGCCAGCAGGACGGCGGCGAGGCTGCCGCAGATCACTGGCACCAGGTCCGGCTCGCTGTTCAGGGGGGCCTGCATCGCGCGCTGAGACGTGACTGCATCGAGCATGGCGGCGCTGGGGTACCCGGACCGCACGCCTTCACCGGCCTTCACCGAAGGGTTCGTATCGTGTCGAAACATCAAGGTGGCGGCGCCCGGCCCGTGGCCTGAGAGAATCCGCGCCAACCCTCAGGACCCCATGACCCCGGCGGTGAGCACGGCCTTCGACTTCACCGCCTACCTGGAGGCGGCCCGCTGGCGCGTGGAGGCCGCCCTGGACAGTTCCCTGGGACCCGAGCGTCCGGAGTCGCTGCGGGAGGCGATGCGCTACTCCCTGCTGGCGGGCGGCAAGCGGCTGCGGCCGATCCTCACCCTGGCGGCCTGTGAGCTGGCGGGCGGCGATGCCGACCTGGCCATGCCCACGGCGGTGGCGATGGAGATGATCCACACCATGTCGCTCATCCATGACGACCTGCCCGCCATGGACAACGACGATCTGCGCCGCGGCCGGCCCACCAACCACAAGGTGTACGGCGAGGCCAAGGCCATCCTGGCCGGCGATGCCCTGCTGACCCGCGCCTTCGAGATGGTGGCCCTGCGCAGCCCGGGGGTGCCTCCCGAACGGCTGCTGCAGGTGGTGGGCGAGCTGTCCCTGGCCTCCGGCGCCCCCGGCCTGGTGGGCGGCCAGGTGGTGGACCTGGAGTGCGAGGCCCGCCAGGTGGATCTCGACACCCTCGAATACATCCATCTCCACAAGACCGGCGCCCTGCTGCGGGCCTGCGTGATCTCCGGCGCCCTGGTCGCCGGGGCCTCCGAGGAGCTGCTGACGGCCCTGCGCACCTACGCCCGCGGCATCGGCCTGGCCTTCCAGATCATCGACGACATCCTTGATGTCACCGCCAGCAGCGACGTGCTGGGCAAGACGGCGGGCAAGGACCTTGCCGCCGACAAGACCACCTACCCCAAACTGCTGGGCCTGGAGGAGTCCCGCCGGCGCGCCGATGCGCTGGTGAGCGAAGCCAAGGCGGTGCTGGAGCCCTGGAGCGCCAAGGCCGCCCCCCTGCTGGCCCTGGCCGACTACATCACCAGTCGCGACCGATGAGCGAGGCCATCGGCGCCCTTGACGCCCTGGGCGAGGTTCTGGCCAACGGCGTGCTCGCCTGGGGTCTGGCCGCCTGCGGTGTGGCCCAGCTCTCCAAACTTCTGATCGAGCTGGTGGTGCATCGCCGCTGGCGCCCGGCGGTGCTGATCGAGACGGGCGGCATGCCGTCGAGCCACTCCTCCCTGATGACGGGCACCGCCGCGGGCCTTGGCTGGGAGCTGGGGTTCGCCGATCCCCTGTTCGCCCTGGCGGCGGTGCTCTGCTTCGTCGTCCTCTACGACGCCAGCGGCGTGCGGCGGGCCGCCGGACTGACGGCCCAGCGGGTGAACGGGCTCCCCGACGGTCTCTGGGACACCCTTCCCCAGGGCGGCCCGCCGGAGGGGGCCCCGGTGCTGCGCCCCCTGAAGGAGAACCTCGGCCACACCCGCGCGGAGGTGCTGGTGGGCAGCCTGATCGGGCCCCTGGTGGCGCTGCCGGGCCTGGCCCTGCTCGGCTCGCCGCTGCAGATCGCCCAGGGCGCCGGCTGGCTGCCGCTGGGGTGAGCGATCACGACGGCCTGAGCGACGACCAGCAGCAGGCGGCCGCCGCCTTCGCCGACTGGCTCGGGGCCCCGGCCGACGGGGTGCCCTTCGTGCTGGAGGGCTACGCCGGCACCGGCAAGACCTTCCTGTCGATGCGGTTCCTGGCCCAGGCGGAGCGGGCCGGTCTCTGCTGGACCGTGGTCGCCCCCACCCACAAGGCGGTGGGCGTGCTGCGCCACCACCTGGCCCTGGCGGGTCTGCACCCCACCTGGTACCCCTCCACCATCCACCGCCTGCTGCGGCTCAAGCTGAAGCGGCAGGGGGACCGGGAGCGCTGTGAGGAGACCCTCCAGACCGCCCTGGCGCTGGAGAACCTCGGGCTGGTGCTGATCGACGAGGCCTCCATGGTGGATGGCGGCCTGCTGGAGATCACCCTGCGCTGCGCCCAGGCCTACCGCACCCGGCTGGTGTTCGTGGGGGATCCGGCCCAGCTGCCGCCGGTGGGGGAGGAGCGCAGTCCGGTGTTCGCCATGGGGCGGTCCCGGCGGGTGGCCCTGACCCACGTGGTCCGCCACGGGGGCCCGGTGCTGCGCCTGGCCGGCGGCCTGCGGGAAGGGGCCCTGCCCTGTAGCCGGCCGCCGCTGCTGGATCCGGTGCGCACCACCGAGGGCCGGGTGTCGCTGCTGGGGCGGAGCGACTGGCTGGCGGCCGCCCAGGAAGGCCTGCGCCGCAGCGCCGCAGCCGATGATCCCGACCTGGCCCGGATCCTCTGCTACACGAACCGCTCCCTGGAGCGGCTGGTGCCGATCGCCCGCCGCGCCCTGCACGGGGCCATGGCCGACCAGCTGCCGGTGCTCCCCGGCGAGGTGCTGATCACCCGCACGGCCGTGATGGCGCCGGCCTGCCGGGAAGGGGACGCCGCCGCCGAGGAGCCGGACCTGCTGCTGGGCAGCAACCGGGAGCTGGTGGTGCGGGACGTGCGGCCCGACCGCTGCGATCTGGCCGAGTTCGGCGTCGACGCCTGCCACGGCCCTGCGGTGATCGACACCCTCAACGCCACCGTGGAGTCGGGGGAGGCCCAGCTCAACCTGCGTCTGCTGCCGCCGATCGGCAGCGCCGCGCGGGCCTGCCTGGATGGGGTGCTGGAGCGGCTGCGGCTGCAGGCCAGGGAGGCGGGCCAGAAGGACGGCAAGGCCCTCTGGCGCCGCTTCTTCCTGGTGCGCGACGCGTTCGCCTCCCTCGGACCGGCGGCCGTGCTCACCGTCCATCGCAGCCAGGGCAGCACCTTCGGCGAGGTGTTCATCGACGAGGACGTCTTCTGGCCCCGGGACCTGCCGCTGCGCCAGCGGCTGGTCTACGTGGCGGTGAGCCGGGCCAGCCAGGCGGTGACCCTGATGGCGGGGGCCGCAGACCCCGGCGAGCGGGAGCGCTGGGACCGCTGGCTGCGGGACACCGGCGGCGACGCCGCCGGCGCCTGAAGCGGAGGGGGACCGGTGCGTGCGCAAAAGGGACCGACCCGTTACCCTCATCACGACCGACTCGTGCTGGGCGCCTGATTCGTGCTGGAATCCCGTCCCCCGTCCGCGACCCCCGGCATGGCGCTTCCCCAGGCGGGCCCGATGGCCATGATCGCCACCACCCCGGCCACGGACGGGCAGGCGGTCGGCACCAGAGCCGCCGGCGGATCCGGCGGCGGTGAACTGCTGACGGATGTGGGGGCCCTGGCGATCGCCGCGGCCCTGGTGGGCGTGGTCGTCCTGGTGCGGCGCTGGCTGATGCTGCGCTCCCGCCAGCCCCTGCCTGGCCTGCCGAAGGAGCGCGTGTTGCCCCTCTCCCGCCACGGCGCCCTGCACGACCCCAAGTATCTGGGCCGGATCCTGGAGGCCGAGGAGCCCCCGACGGGCCCCTGAGCACTCACCCCGCCCGCAGGCCTTCCACCCCCTGCCAGCCGAGGTAGATCGCCAGGCCGAAGCAGATGGCCGCCACGATCAGCTCGGCGTTATCGAACAGCCAGAGCTTGCCCGCCTGGAGCACCGGCAGCAGCCGCTCCTGACCCACCAGCACCAGCCCCGCCAGGGGCAGCAGCAGCAGGGTGCCGGAGAACAGGCTGAAGACCGCCGTGGTCAGCACCTCCCGGGGCCGGCTCAGCCCGGCCTCCAGCAGGCTGGCGGCGGTGCGGGCATAGAGGAAAAGGTCGTCCGGGCTGGACACCTGCACGGCGGCGCTGAGGCCGAGCAGGAGCGGCAGGGGCAGGGCGCAGAAGCCGTCCAGCCGGCGGGTCCAGCCGGGGGGACCGCCCCCCTGGCGGCTGCTCAGCAGACCGTTGAGGCCCAGGGCCAGCAGTCCGCCCGCCCCCAGCAGGTCGAGGCCGGTGCGCTGGTCAGTGCCCCGCTCCATCGTGAGCAGCAGGCCATGGCCCACGGTCAGCAGCAGGGCGATGGCCGCCGCGGAGGTGAGCAGCCAGCCGATCACGAACCAGCTGCCGCGGCGGAGCGGGCTGGGGCCCAGCAGGATCAGCAGCAGAAGGCCGATGTGCAGCGGACTGAAGCTGATCGCCAGGCCGAATCCGAACAGTTCACTCCAGAGGCTGGGGGTCGGCATCCATGGGAGTCGTGACGCCCCATTGTCCGGTGCTGGGGGTTCAGGTGCGGATCTCGAACCAGTCCGTGCCCGCCACGGCGACCTGGCCACTGGTGACGCCGCTCACCTGGGCGCCCTGGGGCCCCTTCTCGCACCAGAGACGCAGTTCCACCAGCCGGTCGGGCAGCCCCTCGGCCTCCACCTCCACCGACCCGTCAGGACGGTTGCGGACCCAGCCGCTGAGGCCGAGGTCGATGGCCTTCTGGCGGCAGCCCAGGCGGTATCCCACCCCCTGCACCTGACCACGGACGCTCATGCGCCAGCGCTCATGGGTGGTGGCGGTCACCCGGAGACTGGGTTGCAGGAAACGGCGTTCCTCGGCAGCGGCACGGCGCTGGCGGCGGATCTGGCCAGTCTCGAGGGAATCGCCGGGCATCCAGCCCAGTGGAGGTGCAGCCAGGTGGCGTGAACGGTCGGCGCGCTCCATCCTTCGATCCTCCCGGGTGATCCCCATCCTTCAAGTTGCCACAGGCTCTCGGCCTCTGCCAACACCTCTGCGCCCGAAGGCTGTGGCAGCAGCTGCCAGCGGTGGAACTCATGGCCGCAGAGGGATTCACCGCGGCGCACCAGAAGCCCGTCGGCCACCGGCACGGCCTGGCGGTAGCCGAGGCTGAGGGGCCCCCGTCGGGCGCGGAAGGGGAGCAGGCCGGCCATGGGGTGGGGCAGGCCGTCCGGGTCCTCCAGCTCCCGGCCCAGCAGCAGCAGACCGCCGCATTCGGCCACGATCGGCAGGCCGGCCCGGGCGGCGGCCTGGAGGGATCCGAGGCTGCGGCGGCTGGCCGCCAGCCGGGCGGCATGGAGTTCGGGGTAGCCGCCGGGCAGCAGCACCGCCCGGCAGTTCGGGGGGAGGGGATCGTCGGCCAGGGGGCTCCAGGGCACGGGGCTGAGGCCGCAGGCCTGGAGCAGCTCCTGGGCTTCCGGGTAGCGGAAGTGGAAGGCCGCATCGCTGGCGATCGCCACCGGCAGGGGGGTTCCGGCCCCGGCGGCTACCGAAGACCCGGCGGCCCCAGCCGCTGCCGCAGCCCCGGCGGGGGCCGGCTCCGGCGGGACCTGGTCGAGGCACCAGCGGATCGGATCGCGCCGTTCCGGCGCCGGCTCAGGCGGGGCCAGCAGCGGCCACAGCCGGGCCAGGTCGAGGTGCTCCTCAGCCAGAGCCGCCCAGATTCGCTGGCGCTCCCCCAGGTCGCCCAGCTCGCCCGGGGTGAGCAGGCCCAGGTGGCGGGAGGGCAGCTCCAGGCTGGGATGGCTGGGCAGCACCCCCAGCAGGGGCACCTCGATGGCGGCCAGGGCCTCGGCCAGCAGCAGCCGGTGCCGCTCGCTGCCGACCCGGTTCAGCACCACCCCCGCCAGGCTCACCCGGGGCGGGCCGTGGTCGCGGAAGCCGCGCACCAGGGCCGCCAGGCTGCCGGCCTGGCGCGACGCCTCCACCACCAGCACCACCGGCAGCCCCAGCAGGGCCGCCACGGCGGCGGAACTGCCCTCACTGCCGGACCCGCGGCCGTCGAACAGGCCCATGACCCCCTCCACCAGCACCCGTCCGGCGCGGCCGCCGTGCCAGCGGTAGCAGCGCCGCACCCACTCCTCGCCGCAGAGCAGGGGATCGAGGTTGCGGCAGGGGCGGCCTGCCACCGCCCCCAGCAGCTGGGGGTCGAGGTAGTCGGGACCCACCTTGAAGGGCTGGATGGTCTCCCCCCGGGCCCGGGCCACGGCCGCCAGGCTGAGGCTGAGCAGCGTCTTGCCGCTGCCGCTGCAGGGGGCCGCGATCAGGCAGCTCATGCGGTCGGCGGCATCGGCCGCTCCGGCGGAAGGTGCCTCAGCCTGGCAGCAGGCTCGCCGCCAGCGGGGCGGCCGCCGCCAGCAGCGGGGAGGTGGAATCGTGGCCCCCCGAGAGCAGGCGGGCCATCTCCATCTCCTCGCTCTCCTCGGGCAGGGGCACCACCCCCTCCGCCAGCTCCATGCTGGCCATGCCCCCGGACTCCAGGCGCATGCAGCCGCCGGACTCCGAGCAGAGAATCACGCACAGGGGGGGCCGCTGCTGCGGTTCGCAGATCAGCCGCATGCCGACGATGGCGCCGGGGTGGGTCTTGGGCACGCCCATGGGCACGGGCATCAGGGTGAACTGGACCGCCACCCCGTCGGTGCGCTCGAACTCCGCCGTGATCCCCGGGCCGGGACCGTCCACCTCCACCGTGTAGCTGGTGATCAGGTGCCAGCCGAGGCGGTCGGCGATCCAGGCGGCCAGCAGCAGCCCCTTCACGGGGTGGTCGCCCTCGACATCGATGTCGAGCTGCACCACGTGGCCGAGGGCATCGCGGCGGGACGGGGGATCGAACACCATGGCCAGGGATTCGCGCCAGGTGCGCAGCCGCAGCCAGTTGAGATCGTTGACGGCCTGGCCGGCGCTGATCCGGGCCAGCATCAGATCGAGGCAGCGGCGCGGCTCCCCGAGGGAGCTGTCGATCACCAGCCGCCGGGGCAGCGGCGCCAGGGCCTCGAGCATCTCGGAGGGCTCATCCAGGCTGCTGTTCCACCACACCCAGCAGGGCAGGGAGTCGTCCACCAGGGAGACTATCAGATCGAGGCTCTGCTTCAGGGCGCCCATGCCGCCGCGCAGCACCACCACGTCGCCGCAGGCGGCGCCGGCGCCGCCCTCCTCCGGCAGCGGGCAGTAGGCCGCTACCAGGGTCTCGAGCGGATGGCCCGGGTCGAGGGTGGGAGCCAGGGTGATCAGGCGCCGCGGCATGTGGGCGCTGATGGCGCTCTCGACGAACTGGCCGCGCAGGTCCTCGGGCCGGTGGTTCCCTTCCTTCTGGCCGATGGCCCAGGCCAGGCGGGGATCCATGGGCGCCGTGCTGTACGGCAGACCGGTTTCGGGCACGGCCTGGCGGGCCGCCTCCAGCAGCTCGGCGCGCAGCAGGCCGGTGATCGGCCCGTCGACCCGGCCGATGCGCACCATCTGCTGCTCCAGCCAGGAGGGCTCCCACACCACCAGGGTGAAGGTGGCGGCCCCGGTGGAGCCCTCCAGGTCATGGGTCCAGAGGCGGTGCAGGTAGGGGTTGACCTCCTCGGGCGGCAGATCGAGGGGGGCCTGGAGGGTGAGCTGGGGAGCCATGGGGGGAGGCAGGGGGCGGAGGTCGCTGGGCTGGGGAGCTGGAGGGAGAGGTGGCCTGACCCGTGTCTCAGGGACGCCGCCAGATCAGGCCGTCACTGGCCAGGAGGCCATCGGCGGCGGTGGGCCCCCAGGTGCGGGCCTCGTAGGGCTGGACCGGCAGCTGCCAGGGGGATTCCTCGATCAGGGACAGCAGCGGTGTGTACAGCCGCCAGGCCGCCTCCACCTCGTCACTGCGGGTGAACAGGGTGGGATCGCCCAGCATGGCGTCGGCGAGCAGGCGCACGTAGCCCTCGTCGGAGGGCTCGCCGAAGGATTCGTCGTAGCTGAAGGCCATGTCGACAGGGCGGCTGCGCATGCCGGAGCCGGGGGCCTTGACCTCGAACTTGAACTCGGCGCCCTCGTCGGGCTGGATGCGCAGGATCAGCTGGTTGGGGGTGGGGGCACCACCGGCGGCGTCGAACAGGTGCACCGGGGCCTCACGGAAGGTGAGCACCACCTCGCTGAGGCGTTTCGGCAGCCGCTTGCCGGTGCGCAGATAGAAGGGCACCCCCTGCCAGCGCCAGTTGTTGATGGCCACCTTCATGGCCACATAGGTTTCCGTGGTGCTGTTGGCGTTGACCCCGGGCTCCTGGCGGTAGCCGGGCAGGGGTCGGGCCATGCTGCCGCCAGCGGCGTACTGGCCCCGCACGCAGCATTTCCAGGGCTCCTCCTCGTTGGCCAGGCTGGCCGACTGCAGCACCTTGGCCTTCTCGTTGCGGATGGCCTCCGGATCGAAGCGGCCGGGGGCCTCCATGGCGGTGAGGGCCAGGATCTGGGTGAGGTGGTTCTGCACCATGTCCCGCAGGGCGCCGGACGACTCGTAGTAGCCGGCCCGTTCCTCCACCCCCACGGTTTCGGCGGCGGTGATCTGGACGCTGGAGATGTAGTTGCGGTTCCAGATCGGCTCGAAGATCGTGTTGGCGAAGCGCAGCACCAGGATGTTCTGGACCGTTTCCTTGCCCAGGTAATGGTCGATGCGGAACACCTGGCTTTCCTTGGCGCAGGCCTGCACCACCTTGTTGAGGGCCTGGGCGCTGGCGTAGTCGCGGCCGAAGGGCTTCTCGATCACCACCCGGCTGCGCTCGGCATCGGCCAGCAGGCCGGCACCGGCCAGGGCGCGGCAGCCGCTGCCGTAGAACTCCGGCGAGACCGAGAGGTAGAAGGTGCGGTTGCCCCGGGTGGCCCGCAGCCGGTCGATGCTCTCCAGCCGCTGGCCGAGGCGCACCAGGTGGTCGGGCTGCTGCAGGTCGACCGGCTCGTAGAAGAGGCCCTGGGCGAACTGCTCCCAGGCGGTGCGATGGGAGGCGATCTCATCGGCCAGGGCGGCCCCCATCTTTTCGCGGAACTCCTCATCGCTCCAGGGCCTTCGGGCGCAGCCGAGCACGGCGAACTCGCTGGGCAGCCGTCGCTGGCGGAACAGCTCGAACAGCGCCGGGATCAGCTTGCGGTGGGTGAGATCACCGCTGGCCCCGAAGATGACGATGCACTGGGGCGAGATCACCCGCTCCTGGCGCAGACCAACCCGCAGCGGGTTGGTGAGGATGGCGGTCATGGGGAGGGCGTCCGGTCATCCCTGGTTTAACGGCGGCGCAGGCATCCCGCTGCATCGCTGCGACAGGGAGCCTGCCGGTGTGAGCATTCTCGGATCGTCAGCCATGAAAAAGGCCCGCTGGAAGCGGGCCTTGCAACGGGGGCGGTGTGCCCCGGGGTGCGATCGGCTCAGTAGGTCTCGACGTGCCAGCGGTCGGCCTTCTTGAGCTGGGGCCGCAGTTCGCTCCACTCGAGGCCCTTGGCGGCGGCGGCGGCGGTCATGGCCTCGTCGATGCCGGGCTCCATGCCGCGCAGACCGCACATGTACACGTGGGTCTTGGGATCCTCGATCAGGGAGAAGATCTCGTCAGCGTGCTCGGTGACGCGGTCCTGGATGTACATCCGGCCGCCACTGGGGTTCTGCTGCTCGCGGCTGATCGCCTTGGTGTAGCGGAAGTTCTCGGGGAACTCGGCCAGGTAGCGCTGGAAGTCGTCCTCGTAGAGGAGGTTGGGCGTCTTGGGGACCCCCATGATCAGCCAGGCCTTGCCGCGGAACTGGTACTCGGGGTTCTTGGCCCGCTCGGAGGGCTCGAACATGCGGCGCAGGTAGGCCCGCATCGGAGCGATGCCGGTGCCGGTGGCCAGCATGATGATGTTGGCGTCCTCATCGGGGGGCAGGAGCATCTCCTTGCCCACGGGGCCGGTGATCTTCACCTTGGCGCCCGGCTCGATGTCGCAGAGGAAGGTGGAGCAGACACCGTTGATGGTGGTGCCGTCCTTCTCGTACTGGAGCTGGCGCACGCAGAGGGAGACCGTGCCGCCCTCGCAGTTGTCGCCGTGGCGGGTGCTGGCGATCGAATAGAGACGCAGCTTGTGGGGCTTGCCGTTGGCGTCCTCGCCATCGGGAATGATGCCGATGCTCTGGCCTTCGATGTAGTGGAGGTTGCCTTCCGAGAGGTCGAAGGTGATGTGGTTCACCCGGCCGATGGCCCCCTCGGCCAGGAGGCTGTAGTTGCCGGTGACCGTGCCGATGAAGGGATCCTTCGGCTTGTAGAGGTTGACCGGGACGTCGGCGTGGCTCACGGGGGCTTTCTTGGCGGGGGTGGGGGTGGCGGCCGGGGCGTCGGAGACCGCAGCGTCAGAGGGGGCCGGAGCGGAGCCGGCGGGGACCTCCTCGGCGTTGACGGCCAGGATGCGACCGCCCTGCTGGGCGATGGTCTGCATCAGCCGCTGCAGCTGGGGGAAGGGCACGGTGATCCGGCGCTCGGCCCGCCGCTGAAGGCCGACGCCGAAGCCTTCGACCACAACCGTGAACATGCGGCCGTCGGACTGGGTGGCCTTGCCGGTGGAAACACGCATGCGGGCGTCGGAGCCGAAAATCGGCCCGATCATAGAGAACTCGCCCCACGCCCCTTCGGTGCGGATTCGTTGACCGGATTCCGGAGACACCGGTTAGTTTGTGTTCCGTCGCACCAATCCCGGTGCCGACCGCTGCCACCCTCACGCAAGCCCCGAGCGAGCTCCGATCCGTCTTGGCACAGCTTCTGGCGTCGTTTCCCCGCCCCGTGCACCTCCCTTCCACTGAGGCCATGGTCGCCAGCGAGGCCAGTTGCGCCCTCGACACGATCCAGCAGGAGATGGAGCGTCTCCCCCAGGGCACCCGGCGCCTGGCGGTGCAGCTGCGCCTCGATCTCCCCCCCGAGTGGATCTGGTCGGTTCTCACCGACTACGACCATCTCGATCGCTTCATTCCCAATCTCGCCAGCTCCCGCCAGCTCTGGCGCCGCGGCAATCTGGTCGCCCTGGAGCAGGTGGGCACCCAGCAGTTCTGCGGCCTGCGCTTCAGTGCCCGCGTCCAGCTGGAGCTCAGCGAGGAGCCGGAGCAGGGTCGCCTGGCCTTCCGCATGCTGGAGGGCGATTTCCGCTGCTTCCAGGGCGTCTGGCAGGTGGGCGCCGACGACACCAGCACCTGGCTCCTCTACGACCTCACCGTGCAGGGCAAGCCGGGCATGCCGATCGGCCTGATCGAGCAGCGGCTCAAGGAGGATCTGGCCAGCAACCTGCGGGGCGTGCAGCGGGAAGCCCAGCGCCGCGCCCAGCAGCTCTGAGGCTCTTCGCCAACCGGCCCTCCTGCCAACGGCATGAGGTGGGGGCTGATTAACAGCACCTCTGAAAAAGTGGCGCGGGTCAGGACGAAACCGCCCCGAGCCCGGAACCGATGCATACCCCCAAGGGGATTCGAACCCCTGTCGCCTCCGTGAAAGGGAGGTGTCCTAGGCCTCTAGACGATGGGGGCGAGGCCACAGCCGGCTTGGCGCCGATCTGATGTGCTGGACGCTACGGGCCGGAGGGACCCTTCGTCAAGGAAGGTCCTCGGCCGTGGGCCGGCCAGGGAGGGAACGGTCCGGTTCCGGGGAGCTCTGGCCGGTCCAGACCGGCACGGTGAAGTTGAAGCAGGCGCCCTCGCCGGGTTCGGACACCACCCAGATGCGGCCGCCGTGCACCTCGGCGATGCGGCGGCACACCGACAGGCCCACGCCGAAGCCGGAGGTGGTGCCGGAGGTCTGGGGCAGCCGCACCCGGTCCTGGAAGATGCGGTGCTGCTCCTCGCGGGGAATGCCCGGCCCGCTGTCGCAGATGCTCACCTGCACCCACTGGCTGGTGCGGTGCATGAGGCTGAGGCTCACCTTGCCGCCGTCGGGGGTGAACTTGAGGGCGTTCTCCAGCAGGTTGAGGAACACCTGCCGCATGCGCCGCTGGTCGGCATGGACGTCGGGCAGGTCGGCGGGGATGTCGGTGACCAGCTGCAGGCCCCGGCCCACCCAGAGCTTCTCCAGCTCGAGGATGGCCTCGGCCGCCACCTGGCTGAGATCCAGGCGCTGGGGGTTGAACAGGGCCTCCCAGCGGGTGGTGCCCACCTCCAGAAGATCCCTGGAGAGGGCCTCGATGTCGTCGAGGCGGCGGTTGAGCACGTCGCGGAAGCGGCTCTCGTCGATCTGGCCCAGGGCATGGCTCTGCAGGGCCAGCTTGGCGGCGGTGAGGGGGGTGCGCAGCTCGTGGGCCACCATGCGCAGCAGCCGTTCCTGGACGCCCAGCCGCTCGATCAGGGTTTCGTTCTCCTGACGCAGCACCAGCAGCTGGTCCTCGAGCTGCACCTCCCTCTGGCTGCGGCTGCCATCCATCTCCGCCGGCCGCAGGCTCAGCCCCAGGGTGGTGACCACCTCCATCTGCTGCCAGCGGGGCAGCCAGATGCGCAGCTGCTGGGCCAGGGTGTTGCCGGCGAAGACCTGCTTGGGCAGGGGATCAAGTTTGATCAGGGCCGGGGTGGCCACCAGGCGGTGCAGTTCGAGCAGCTCGGGATGGTCGGCCGGATCGGCCACCTGGAGGGACACCTTGCAGGTGCAGTCCTCCGATTGCAGGAAGGCCAGCAGGGCCCGCAGGTCAGCGGAGGCCATGTGATGGCGGGCCGCCACCAGCAGCAGCTTGAGCGGTTTCTGGGCCTCACCGGTGGCGGTGCCGGCCTCGGCCACCGCCGACGGCGACGGCGACATGGGCGGGAAATCGGGCTCCCCCAGGACCGGCAACGGCAGGAATGCGGCAATGCACCCAACCTTATGGGGTTTTGGGCAGAACCCGGAAACGTCGCTAGGACTTCAGGAATCGCGCCCCTGTGCCCGGATGGGCCAGCCATGACCACACCGACCCATCCCGGTCTCACCAGGGAAACGCCCGTGCAGAGCCGCATCCGCCTCGACACCAGCGTGAGGCGCTGGTTCGCCCGCAACCTGGGGCTCTGGCGATCGCGCCGCACCTACTTCTTCACCAAGGACGACGAGGTGCTGCGGGTGGACATGAACCTGCGCATCGAGGTCCACGGCGAGCTGGTGGACGGGGATGAGGGCTACCGCTTCACCTGGTGGGCGGAGGGACATCAGCCCTTCTTCGAGACCAAACCCGACTACCGGCCCGAGGGCACGATGGAGGCCTGGCTGTGTGGTCACCAGCTGCGGCGCAGCTGCGGCTATCTGGCGGGGGCCCCCACGGTCAGCCAGATCCGCCAGATCGATGAGCACACCATGGCCTTCCAGTCCCACTACGACGACTGGGACGTCCTCGAGCAGATCCGCCTGGTGGATGGGGACAACTACCGCTCCCGCTCGATCCACACCTGGCGTCACGGCAGTCTCGAGCTGGTGGAGCTCCACCACGAGATCCGGCTGGAGGCGGCGGGAGAGCCGATCGGTTAATCGCTGTCAGGGCCGGGGCCCCGCCGGCTGGGCCGCCTCGCGGAGCGGTCTCTGCGGCGGGTGTGGCGGCTGCTGCGATGCAGCACGATGGTGGTTCATGAATCCCTACCCCTTGTCTCACCTGCTCCGCCGCTCCCGGCCGCTGCTGGCCCCCCTGGTCGCCATGCCGTTGCTGCTGGCACCTCTGGCGGCGCACGCCGCCCCCGCCACCCCCGCCGAGATGGGGCTTTACACCCGCATCGGCGCCGTCAACGTCTGCATCTCCCGCGCCGCCGGCATCGACTTCGAGAAATCGGTGGGCATCGCCGGCGAAACCATCGCCCAGCTGATCCTCGGCCAGCACAAGGGCGAGATCCAGCAGGTGGGGACCAAGGCCCTCACCATCGAGGAGCTGCGCCGCGGCGCCATCAACTCGGCCGTGCTCGGAGCCGCCGAGATCTGCCCCAAGGAGGTGCCGGCCGACGTGATGAAGAAGGTGCAGGACGCCATCAAGCAGCAGGGTGCCGCCCGGCCTGGGGCACCAGCTCCTGCGACCCCGGCGGCCCCCAGGTAAGCCCCTGATGGCCGTCGTCCACCTCGCCGACTACCGTCCGGCGCCTTACCTGCTGGAGCGCACCGATCTGACGGTGCGCCTGTTCGCCGACCATGCCCTGGTGGAGGCGCGGCTGGCGTTCCTGCCCAGGCCCGGCGCGGCGGTGGAGCCCCTGGAGCTCCGCGGGGTGGATCTGGAGCTGCGGGCCCTGGCGATCGATGGCGTGCCCCTGCCCCCCGAGGCGTATCGGCTGGAGGACGACCGCCTGTTGGTGCTGAAGCCGCCCCGGCGGCCGTTCGTGGTCACCAGCACGGTGTGGCTTGATCCGCGGGCCAACACCAGCCTCGAGGGGCTTTACGTGAGCGGGGGGATGGTCACCACCCAGTGCGAGGCGGAGGGCTTCCGCCGCATCACCTATCACCCGGATCGCCCCGACCTGCTCAGCCGCTTCCGGGTGCGGATCGAGGCCGACCGGGACAGCTGCCCGGTGCTGCTCTCCAACGGCAACGGCATCGAGGCCGGCGACCTGCCCCCCGGGCCAGGCGGAGAAGCCCGTCACTACGCCGTCTGGGACGATCCCTTCCCCAAGCCCTCCTATCTGTTCGCCCTGGTGGCGGGCCGGCTGGAGGAGGTGCGCGACACGTTCGTGACCGCCGATGGGCGCACCGTGCAGCTGCGCCTGCACGTGGAGCCGGGCGATGCCCCCTTCACCGCCCACGCCATGGCCTCCCTGAAGCGGGCGATGGAGTGGGACGAGCGCGTCTATGGCCTGGCGTACGACCTCGACGAGTACAACATCGTCGCCGTGCGCCACTTCAACATGGGCGCGATGGAGAACAAGAGCCTCAACATCTTCAACTCCAAGCTGGTGCTCGCCGACGCCGCCACGGCCACCGATGGTGAGCTGGAGCGGATCGAGAGTGTGATCGCCCACGAATACTTCCACAACTGGACAGGCAACCGCATCACCTGCCGCGACTGGTTCCAGCTGTCGCTGAAGGAGGGGCTCACCGTCTTCCGGGATCAGAGCTTCTCGGCCGATCTGCATGGCCATGCGCTCAACCGGATCGAAAACGTGGCGATGCTGCGCAACACCCAGTTCCGGGAGGATGCGGGTCCGACGGCCCATCCGGTGCAACCGGATCAGTATCAGGCGATCGATAATTTCTACACCACCACGATCTACGAAAAGGGATCGGAGGTGATCCGGGTGCTGCACACCCTGCTGGGGGAGGAAACCTTCCAGCGGGGCATGGCCCTGTACGTGGAACGCCACGACGGCACCGCCGCCACCTGCGAGGACTTCGTCCAGGCGATGCAGGATGCCGCCGGCGAAGTGGCCGACAGCTGCCGCCTGCCGCCCTTCGATTTCGTGCAGTTCCGCCGCTGGTACCACCAGGCGGGCACGCCGGTGCTGCAGGTGAGGCGCCGCTGGAACAAGGCCGCCGGGACCCTGGAGCTGTTCGTGCGCCAGTCCACCCCCGCCACCCCGGGCCAGCCCCACAAGCAACCCCTGGTGATCCCCCTGGCCATCGGTCTGGTGGGCCAGGCCGGCCAGCCCCTGCCGATGCGGCTGGTGGCCGAGGATCCCGACCACGGTGCGGCGCCTCTGATGGGCCGCCGCTGGGGGGCGGGCACGCGGCTGCTGCTGATCGATCAGGAGGAGCAGGTGTTCCGCTTCGAGGGGCTGCCGGCCCAGGCGCCGCCACCGGCCCTCTCCCTGCTGCGCCAGTTCTCGGCTCCGGTGAAGGTGGCGCTGGGGCGGCCCTCCAGCGAGCTGGTGCATCTGCTGGCCGCCGACAGCGACCCCTTCGCCCGCTGGGACGCGGCCCAGGTGCTGCTGCGCCGCGCCCTGCTGCGCCGGGCCGCCGGCCGGGTGGATGGGGTGCTGGAGGACGCCCTGATCGACGCCTTCGAGCGGATCCTGGCCGACCCCTCCCTCTCGGAGGCCAGCCGCAGCGTGCTGCTGGCCCTGCCGGGGCTGGCCGAACTGGAGGATGGGGCGCCGGAGCCCGATCCACCGGCCCTGTTCGCCGCCCTGCAGGCCCTGCGCCGCCGCTTCGGGGAGGCTCTGGCCGAACCCCTGGAGCGGGCCCTGGAGCGGGTCAGCGAGCAGTGGGGGCTGGCGTGGCCGGAGGGGGTGGGCGACCGGATGCTGACGGGCTCGATCTGGAGCTGGCGGGTGGCCGCCGGCGACACGGCGGCGATCGCGGCGGCCCGCGCGGCGGTCGACGGCCCGTCGATGACCCTGGCCCGGGCGGGCCTGCGGGCGCTGCAGGACCACCCGATCGCCGCCCGCCAGGAGGCGGTGGATGCCTTCTACGCCCGCTGGGAAGAGAAGCCCGTGATCCTCGATTCCTGGTTCGCCCTGGAGGCCGCCGCCCCCTTCGCCGACGGTCTGGAGCGGGTGCAAGGGCTGCTCGACCATCCCCGCTTCGATCCGGCGGCCCCCAATGCGGTGCGGGCGGTGCTGGGGGGGCTGGCGGGCAACCCACCGGTGTTCCATGCCGCCGACGGCAGCGGCTACCGCTTCATGGCCGACCAGATCGTCGCCCTCGACCAGCGCAACCCGATCACGGCCTCGCGCATGGCCAAGGTGTTCAGCCGCTGGCAGAGCTACGGCCCCGGACGGCGGGAGCGGATGCGGGAAGCCCTGGAGGGGCTGGCGGCAGCCGAGCTCTCCACCAACACCCGCGAGGTGGTGGGCCAGTGCCTCGGGGTGGCTAGCGGGGAGGCCTAGCGGCCGCCGAACACCTCGCGGTTGAGGCGGCGGAAGGCGGCCTGGCGGGCGGCGGCCCCCTCGGGGCCGGCGTACTGGCCCCAGAGCCCCTCCCAGTAGAAGAAGATCACGCCGTGGCCGCGGGCGGCGGAGAGGCGCACCTTCTGCTCAAGGGTGGCCATGTCGGGGGTGCGGCCGCCGAAACCGGAGAGGATGCCGATCTCCACCGGCATGCCCCAGCGGCGGGCCTTCACCAGCGCCGGCTGGTCGAGGTCGCGGGCGAAGCCCTTCACCGAATAGGCATAGTTCTGGACGATCAGGTCGTCGACCAGTTCGCCCAGGGCCCAGAGCTCCCAGTCCTGCAGCCAGTGGTTGTAGGCGAAGCGGAAGGGGCCCGGCGAGAGGCTGATCACCGTGCGCCGCGGACCGCCCGCCTCCTGCATCGTGCTCCGCAGTTCCCGCAGCAGGGCGGTGAGCTGCTGGCGGCGCCACTTCATCCAGTAGCGGTCGTTGAAGTTGGCGGGCGGCTCCCGGCCGGTGTCCGCCACGTAGAGGGCGCGGGTGTAGGGGTCGTAGCCCAGCTCCACCGGCCAGGCGAAGTGGTCGTCGAGCTGGATGCCGTCGACGCCGCAGCGCTGGACGATCTCCTTGATCAGGCCGATGAAGCGGGCCCGCACCCCCGGGTGGGCCGGATTCAGCCACACCCGCAGATCCTTGAGCGGGGAGGTTTTCAGGTTGGCGCCGTGCATGGCGTAGAGGGCACTCCCATCGACGCGGCGCAGCACCCACTCCGGGTTCCGCTGCACCACCTCCGCATCGGCGGGCTCCATCAAGCCGTACTCGAACCAGGGGATCACCTGCATGCCACGGCGATGGGCGGCCTTGGTGAAGCGGCAGATGGGGTCGAGGCCGGGGTTGGAGCGGGCCAGGGCCGGCTCCAGCGGCGCCCAGCGGCTGCGGTGGAAGGTGGCGCCCCGGCTCCAGACGTTGGGGTAGAGGGTGTTGAAGCCGGCGGCGTCGAGCTGGGCGACGGCGGTCTCGATGCGTGCGGCGTCGTAGTAGAGGGGGCTGGGGCTGTTGGTCAGCCACACCCCGACGCGGCGCTCGAACCCCTTGGGCAGGCGGCTTTGGGCGTCGGCCGGCCGAGGGGCCCCCACGGTGAGGGCCAGCAGGGCCGTGACGAGCACGGTGAGGGGCACCGGCAGGTGGCGCTTGAGATGGGCGAAGCGTTTCAGGGGCACCCGACGGGCCGGTGCAGCGGGAGCCTCCATGGTGGTGGCGCTCAGCGGAACATCGAGCTGACCGAGCTCTCCTGGTGGATGCGCCAGATCGTTTCACCGAGCATGTTGGCGATCGAGAGCACCCGCAGCTGGGGGAAGTGCAGATCGGGGGGCAGGGGGATGCTGTTGGTCACCACCACCTCCTCGAACAGGCCCGGGGTGGAAAGACGCTCAACGGCGGGGGGGGAGAAGACGGCGTGGGTGGCGCAGGCCAGCACCCGTGCCGCCCCCCGGGCCCGCAGCAGCTGGGCGCCCTGGAAGATGGTGCCGCCGGTGTCGATCATGTCGTCGATCAGGATCGCCGTCTTGCCGACCACGTCACCGATCACGGTGAGGCTCTCGGCCACGTTGTGGCCGGAGCGGCGCTTGTCGATGATCGCCAGGGGCGCATCCTTCATCTGCTTGGCGAAGGCCCGGGCCCGGGCCACACCGCCCACGTCGGGGGACACCACCACCACTTCACCCAGGTCCCGGGTGGAGAGGTAGTCGACCAGCACCGGTGAGCCGTAGATGTGGTCGCAGGGGATGTCGAAGTAGCCCTGGATCTGGGAGGAGTGCAGGTCCATGGCCAGCACCCGCTCGACGCCGGACTTGACCAGCAGGTTGGCCACCAGCTTGGCGGTGATCGATTCGCGGCCGGCCGTCTTGCGGTCGGCCCGGGCGTAGCCGTAGTAGGGGATGACCGCCGTGATCTGGCGCGCCGAGGCCCGCCGGCAGGCATCCACCATGATCAGCAGCTCCATCAGGTGATCGTTCACCGGAGCGCAGGTGGGCTGGATCAGGAAGACGTCGCAGCCGCGGATCGACTCCTGGATCTGGATGTAGAGCTCGCCGTCGGCGAAACGCTTGATCACCCTCGGGCCGTCGGGCACACCGAGATAGGCGCCGATCTCGCGGGCCAGATCGGGGTTGGCATTGCCGCAGAACAACCGCAACCGGCGAGGGTCGTGGCTGGTGAGGGGCGGCTGCCCGCTCTGCTCCACCCGTTCAGCGGTCGAGAAAGTGGACAAGGGCGCAGGCGGCGTTGCTTCGCAGCACGATGGTAGAAGCGAGCCGGCCCAGACAGTGCAAACAACCATGTCGGTTTCAGGGTTCGGCGCGGAGCCGAAAGGCGGCCTGCTGCTGGTGGGCCTGGGGAGGCAACGGGAGCTGGAGGGCCTGGCGGCGGTGGCGGCGCGGCTGGCCGCCGCCGAAGGCGTGGCCCTGCGGGAGCTGGCCGGCGCCTCCGATCCCGATGCCGGCCTGGCGGCCCTGAGCGCGGCGGCGACGGGCCCCTGGCTGGCCGCCCTGCCCGTCGATGCGGGCCTGCCGCTGGAGCGGGGCGGCAGCTGGGCCGAGGCCCTAGGGGCCTGGCGCCAGCCCTGCCTGCTGGTGCTGCGGGGCGAGCAGATGGACACGGGGCTGCCGGCGGCCGGCGCCGCCCTGCTGGAGCACTGGCGGGTGCCCCTGGCCGGGCTGGTGCAGGTGGGCGGCGACTGGCAGCCGGCGATGCGCCGCCGCGACGGCCTGCCCTGGCTGGGCTGGCTGCCGGAGACCGCCGCCGAGAGCGGCGCGGAAAGCGAGGAGGCCGGAGCCGCAATGGCGGCGCTGCAGCAGGTGCTTCGGGGCCGCTGGCGGGTGCTGCAGGCGGCCTAGGGGGGTGCGGCCCTCACTCGCCCCGTTCCTCCCCGCCGTTCTCGCCCTCTTCGGCTTCACCGCCGGAACCGCCCGCCGCTGGGGCCCCGGGCTCCATGGTGACGCCGAGCTCGCGGCAGGTGCCGATCGGATCGACGCCCGGTGCCAGGCCGAGGGCCTTGCGCAGGGCATCGATCTGGCCGACCGACTGGAGATCGATGGTGTTGGCGACCTGCTGGCAGGCGATCGTCTGCAGGGCCCGGCCATCGGGGCGGCCGCAGCCGGCCAGGAGGCCGAGGGCCGCAAGGGCGGCAAGAGAGACGACCCGAGTCATGGGGATGCCGGAGAGAACGCCCGCCAAGGTAAGGGCGCCAGGCTCACTCCCCAAGGGCCTCGGCCACGGCGCGCTGGAACACCGCCTCCTCGGGGGTGACACCGGTCCATTGCTCGAAGATCTGCATGGCCAGCTGCACCAGCATCTCGACGCCATCCACCACCGGACAGCCGTGGCTGCGGGCCGTGGCGAGGAACGGGGTGATGCGGGGGTTGGTGATCACATCCACCACCACGCAGGCCGGATCCACCGTGTCCCAGCGGACGGGCACCGGCTCCAGCTCCGGCGCGCAGCCCAGGTGGGTGGCGTTCATCAGCAGGGTGGTGTCCGCCGGCACCGAAACCTCCCCCTCCCACGGCTGCCACACCGCCGGCACGCCGGAGGCGCGGGTGACGGTGTCCGCCACCTCCTGGCCCTGCTCCTGCCGCCTGGTGATCAGGGTGAGGTGGGATGCACCGGCCCAGGCCATCTCCACCGCCATCGCCCGGCCGGCCCCGCCGGCCCCGAGCATCACCACCCGCCGGCCCGCCAGGGGCGCCAGCTTCTCGATCGCCTTCACCACCCCCTTGCCGTCGTTGTTGTGGCCGATCAGGCGGCCCGCCTCGATGGTGAGGTAGTTGGCGGCACCGATGGCCCGCACGTCGTCATCGACGTCATCGAGCAGGGGCAGCACCGCCACCTTGTACGGCACGGTGATGGCCATGCCGCTGTAGCCCAGGGGCACCAGGGCCCGCACCGCCAGGGCCAGGTCCGCCGCGTTGGCGATGTCGTTCTTCCAGAACTGCCAGCACAGCCCGTGGTGGGCATACACCGCATCGAACATCCGATCGATCGGGTTCTCGGCCACCGGATGGCCGAGCATGCCGGTCATCTGCTTCTGGGGAGGGATCAAGGGGAGCGGGCGGGAGGACCCAGGCTGGCAGGGGTGGGGCGATGGGGCGGGATCAGGAGGCCGGGGTGCTGCCGTTGACCCGGCGCAGGCCGGTGAAGCCCATCACCACCGGCGCCTGGATCGGGGTGAGCTGCTGGGCGGTGGCCTCAAGGAAAGCGACAAGGATCGTGATCAGCAGGATGTAGTGACGCAGGGAAGGATCCGAGGGGCCTTGGGACGAGGACAGCTGGATCGATCAGCGCGAGCCGGCTCACCAGGGCCACCTTGGCGCCGAGGAAACCCAGGGGGCGATCGGGAAGGAACAGCCCGTCGCATTTGTCCGCCGCCAGGGCTCAGCCGACATCGCACTGACCCTCCAGCCGTCGATGCAGGTAGGCCTGGAGCTCCGGATCACAGGCGTAGACCCAGCAAGCCTTCGTGCCCCGGCTCATCAGGGTGCGGTAGGTGTTGCGAATGATCGCGTCCGCCTTCAGTCGGATCGCCTGGGGCTCGCGATTCAGACCCACCTTGTAGCCCTTCAGTGACTGATCGGATCGTGCCCTTGCCGTCGGAACCGACACAACCTGGCCATCACGGAATGCCAGATCCGGCCCGATGATCACCCCGATCGTCTCCAACTCCAGCCCCTGGCAGGTGTGGATGCAGCCCACCTCCTCCACCGTTCCCTTTTTCATGATCCACACGCTGCCATCCTTACTCAAGTTCCAGCGTGCCCTATACCCGTAACGCTCGATCGTGATGTCCCAGGCCTTGGGGTGATACTTCGACGCCCAGTTCCAGCAATAACCGGCCACCATCCGTGCCTGGTTCCCATGATTGGCCTGTCGGATCGACTCGTGCAGGGCCACCGGATCGTCGAACACACGGAAGTCGTAGCTGCCTTGCTCCAGCCGACCGTTCGCTGTGTCGCGGATGCCGAGGGTTTGATCCAGCCAAGCCAGATAGCCATCGGAGCCACTGCAACGGAACTGCGATGGCAGCATGTCACGGTGCAATTCAGCTTCATGGAATTGGCACCATTTCTCGATCTCACCCGTGCTCCCGATATCATCAAAAGTGACGCGCTGATCCTCATCGAGGAAGAACACTGTCAGCTTACTGGCGTGGATGATCTCCTTGATCTGGTTTTCCCCCTCCTTGTCGTAGATGGTCTTGGTCATCAGCCGGTGGCTTTCATCCACTATCAGGGTGTCGTAGAACCCCTCCGGGCACCCCACGAAGCAGGCTGAGCCACAGAAAAGATTGTCGTACTCCCCTTTCGTAAGGGAGCCGGTGAGCTTGGCCCGGTAAACATGTCGGGGTGCCATGTTCTTACTGACATAGCGAGCGTTCAGCCCCATCCCAAGCAGCCTGGCCAAGAGGTTCACAGCTACGACCGATTTGCCGGTGCCGGGCCCGCCCTGCACCAACAGCACACAATGCCGTCCTTCCCGGAGCTGACGTGCCAAGGCCAGCGCCTTTTCGAACACCACCTTCTGCTCGTCGATCAGCACGAACTCGGCGTTGCCCTTCAGCATTCGCTCCACTGCGTCGGCGAGCTGCCGGCTCGGCTTGGCCTTCCCATCGCGGATCTGCTCGATCGTGCGACCTCGGTCACCCTCCTCCAGGCAGCGGCGCAGGAAGGCAGCCATGGCAGCATTGTCATGACGTAGGAACAATGGCGCCTGCTCTAGATAGGGTTGGTAACGGGCATCGGTGATGCCGCTGCCGTCTTTGCAGTTGTGCAGGTAAGCGCAGGGGCTAAGGGCAATCTTGTGCTCCACCACCGCCGTGTTGAATCCCCGGAGCAGCGCCCCGTAGCTCATCGCCTGATAGGAGGGATGCGTGGTCTCGCGCGGTCCCTTACCCAGAAAGGTGCGCACTACCCCATCCAGATCGGTGGGTTCCACCGTTTCCCACTGCTTCAGTTCCACGATCACCGCAGCCGGATCTCCAGCCTGGTTGCGCCCTGATAGCAGCAAGTCAATACGCTTGGCGGTGTTGTGGATACGGTATTCGATCGCCACCCCCAACTCTTTGGGGATCGCCTCGAACTGCAGCACGTTGCCCACGCACTGAAGCGAATTCTGCCAGGCGCGAAACTCATTGGCAGCCACTTTGTGACCGGTCATGGCGATGTAGCGCTCACGCACCTCCTCTTCGATACGCTGCTCGCGAACGTGCTTGAGGAACTCTTCCCGCGTTTCGAGGTAGATGATCACGTCGGTAAAATGCTCAAAGAAGGCGCCTGAGAGGATGCAGGCTCTAGGTTGCTGATGTTGTTGCAGTTCGGTCTCAAGGCAAGCTTGAGCCAAGCAGGATACGAGTTTGCCACCGCCTCATTGACCACCTCGATCGATCGGCGCAGACCCTTGAACTGCACCTCCGACGTGGGCTTGTCGATCCTGAGCACGAGCACCTTTTCCTCTCACCTGTGAGCACGCTCGCCAGGATATGGGCGAATCGAACTCGTTGGCGTTGCTGGTGACGGGGAGGGACATGGTCAGGGGCGGTGGGGAAGGCCATAGGTCCAGGGGTTTATCAGCTCCAAGCCGATCGCCTCGAAGTTTGCGGGTTTCGGGGTGGCAAGTTGGGCGCATTGGGCATGGGTGGTGGCGGCGATCACGGCATCGGCAGTGGCGATCGGTCTGGCCTGTCGCTCACACCGGCTCACCAGCGCACCCCTCGTGCGAAAGACTGGTGGGGTCTCCCCGGTTGCTGTCGCCATGGCGTCCCTGCGCTGCCACCTGCTGATCGGCCAGCCCGCCAGCGGCAAGACCACCCTCGCCCGGGCCCTGGCGCCCCTGCTGGCCGGCCCCGGCGATCCCCCCGCCCTTGTGCTCTCCACCGACGCGATCCGGGAGGAGGTCTTCGGGGATGCGGCGGTGCAAGGCCCATGGGTGGACATCCAGCAGCGGCTGCACCAGCGCCTGGTGGAAGCCGTGGCGGCGGGCGTCCCGGTGATCGTGGATGCCACCCACGCCCGCCGGGCCTGGCGGCTGGCGATCACCCAGGCCCTGCCCCTGCCGGCACCGGTGGAGTGGATCGGCTGGTGGCTGTACACCGATCTGCCCACCTCGCTGGCGTGGAACGCCCGGCGCCGCCGGCCGGTGCCGGTGCCGGTGATCCAGGAGATGGCCGCCGCCCTGGCCGATCCCCACTTCGGCCCGATGCGTGCCGAGGGCATCGCCGCCCTCTGCACCGTGGTGCCCAGCCACCACAGCGACCTGGCGCCGGTGCTGGCGGCCGAACTGGCCGGGCTCGACCGCCGCATCCGCTCGGCCACCAACCGGGAGCGCCAGGTGCAGCGCCACGGCTACTCCCGCCTGCTCGATCTGGAGCGGCTGCTGCACCTGATCCGGCTGCTGAGCACCTGGCCCGACCTGGCGGCCAGCGATCCCGCCGGCGCCGAGGAGCTGGCGGCAATCCTCTCCCCGCTGCCGGAGGGCGATCTGGCCGATCGGGCCGCCGCCTTCCTGGGCCGCCTGCACGGCAGCTGCTACGCCGATGCGGCCGCGATCCGGCAGGACCTGGCCTGGCTGGAGGCCAACGGCTTCTGCAGCGCCCTGCCGGCCACGACACCGATCCAGCTGGCGCCGCTGGCCCGCAGCCGGCCAGGGGCCGTCCATGGCGGCCTGCCGCCGATGGGCGATGGGCCGGTGTTCGTGCGGGTGATGACCCTGCTGCGCCACCTGCTCCAGGTGCCCTTCGACCGGCCGGCCGAGCGCGGCGGCAACCTGCACAAGCACCTGATCGCCGCCACCGAGGCGATCCCGGGGGCCTACCTGCCGGGGGAAACGGCCACCCTGCGCAAGGACCTCGAGAAGATCCTCACCCCCTACGGCTTCCGCAGCCGCAACGACAACGTGCGCCACGGCTACTGCCTCGGCACCGCCGTGCTCTCGCCGCCACGGCTGCGGGAGCTCCACAACGTGGTGCGCCAGACCGCCGGGCGCCTGGCCGACCCCTCCGCCCAGGACCTGCTCAGCGAACTCGACGAGCGGCTGGGCTGGTCCGGCATCAGCGCCACCGAACAGGCACCTGTGCGCAGCTACGCCCGCCACGCCGTGGTGGACATGGCCCTGGTGCGGCGCGATTCGCTGGCCGCGCCGCGGCGCGCCGAGGCGATCGAGACGGCGATCGTGGAGCACCGCCGCGTGCTGCTGAAACGTTTTGCGGAGATGGGGAGCTTTGCCGACGGCCCCAGCGGGGAGCTGCGGGTCTGGCCGCTGCAGCTGATCTTCCACCACGTGGGCTGGTATCTCCTGTTCGAGGAGGACCACCTCGGTCACGACCAGGGGCTGATCCGCAGCGAGCGGCTCGATCGGCTCGCCATGGCCCAGGCCCACGGCGACCTGCGCCGCAGCGCCGACAGCCACGCGGCGACCCTCAAGCGGCTGGAGCGGCTGCTGCACCACAGCGGCGGCATCTACTTCGGCACCGACCTGGAGCAGCAGCGGCAGATCACCGGCGCCTCGCCCCAGCGCCGCGGCCAGGCGCTGGAGACCCTGCGCTTCCGCTGTGCCCCCTGGGCCTTCGCCTTCATCCGCGAGGGCCTGCAGCGCTATCCGATCGAGCACACCCGCTTCTCCCGGCCGCTCCCGGAGGACACATGGTGGCACCACCCCAGGGCCCCCCACGTGCTGGAGCCCGGCCCGGCCGGCAGCAGCAACCCCTACCCGGTGGAACTCGACCTGCCCCCCTGGACCGTGGCCGCCGACATCGACCTGCGCAGCTGGCTGTTCGCCTTCGGCGGCGGCATCCGCATCGAGAGCCCCGACTCCCTGCGTCTGGAGCTGCTGCAGCGCTGCCGCGAGACGATCGAGGCGAACGGCGCCGAGAAATCCCTCCCTAACAGTTTCGGCTTCCGCAGAGGGGGCAGGCCTGATTAGCACCCGGCTTGCATTCGGATCAGCCGTTTAGCCTTTGAGTGAGAGATGCAAAGACAATTCGATTCTGACTGAGCAGCTCTCCATACAACTCACCAAACTGGTCATCGAGAGTGGAAGTGACTTGGCGACCTTCTACGAGGCCTGCGAGCGTGCTCAGCACGAGGTGGCGGCTCTGCCCCCGGCACTCATCAAGCAAGTATCCAGCCATTACTCGAAAACCGAGTACTCTCCGTTTATTCGGAATCCGAGTGGCCATGGGTGGGGAAGAGGCGGTCATCCGTTCACCGGCCCAGCTGGGGCAGCTGGTGCAGACCCTCAGGCGCCAGCGGAACCTCAGCCAGAGGGAGTTGGCCCAGAGCGCTGGCGGCATCAGCCAGGCGCGGATGTCGGCCCTTGAGCTCCATCCCGAGCGCCTCACCCTGGATCGCCTGCTGCTGATCACCGCCGCCCTCGACCTGGAGCTGGTGGTCCGCCCAAGAACCGCACCTGCACCAGTGGCGGAGTGGTGATGGGACGACCCAGGCAATCGCGGGAGCTGACGGTCTGGATGAATGGTGAGCAGGTAGGAACCTGGGTACTGCCGGCGCGCAGGTCCCAGGAGTTCCATTACGCCAGGAGTTGGCTGTCGTCCCCGAACCATCGCCCCCTGTCCCTGTCGCTCCAGCCGGTGCCAGCAGCCACCGTGTTGCGGGGCCTTGCGGTGGAGGCCTGGTTCGAGAATCTTCTTCCCGACAGCGCCTCCATCCGCCAGCGCGTGCAGCAGCGCTTCAGGACCGCCAGCACCGGTGCCTTCGATCTCCTGGAGGCTGTTGGTCGTGACTGCGCGGGGGCTGTTCAACTGCTGCCTCCTGGCGAGCAGCCTTCCGGGCTGGATCGCATCGAAGCGGACCCCCTCACAGACAGAGCCATCGGGCACCTGCTGAGGGGTGTCACCGCTCCAACGGCCTCAGCACTGGCCGGGCCATCAGACGAGGAGCTGAGGCTTTCGGTGGCCGGTGCCCAGGAGAAAACGGCGCTGCTGTTCCACGGCGATCGCTGGTGCCGCCCATTGGGCAGCACCCCCACCAGCCATCTGTTCAAGCTCCCCATGGGTGTGGTGGGAACCGGCCAGATCGATCTCAGCACCTCGGTGGAGAACGAGTGGCTGTGCGGTCGCCTCCTGGAGGCCTACGGTCTTGAGGTGGCCAATGCCCAGATGGCCGCGTTTGATGGTCAGCGCTGCCTGATCGTGGAGCGCTTCGATCGCCGGCTCCATCCCAAGGGGAGCCACTGGCTGCGGCTTCCCACCGAGGACTTCTGCCAGGCCACCGCCACCCCACCCCGATTCAAATACGAAAGCGAAGGGGGCCCTGGCATGGTGGCAATCAGCCAATGGCTCGCCCAATCCGCCACTGCTGAGAAGGATCTGCAAACCTTTTTCTCTGCCCAGGTGCTGTTCTGGATGTTGCGTGCCATCGATGGCCACGCCAAAAACTTCAGCCTCTTTCTGCAGCAGGGAGGCCGCTATCAGCTCACCCCCCTCTACGACGTTCTCTCGGCCTGGCCCGTCATCGGTAAAGGCGCGGGCCTGTATGCCCAGCAAAAGATCCGGATGGCCATGGCCTGGCATGGAACCAAGAGCCGCACCTACAAACCCCTGCAGATTCAGCGGCGTCACCTAACCACCACCGCCTCCCGTCTGGGCCTGGGCGGCCGTGCGAACGACCTGCTGGAGTCCTTGATCGTCAGAACCCCCGGGGTGATCGCAGCTGTCGCCGCCAAGCTCCCAAAGGATTTCCCGGCTGCCGTTGCAGAGCCGATCTTTGAAGGGCTGCAGGCCTCCGCGACTCAGCTCAGCCATCAGCCATAAGAAGCCCTCACCAGCAGGGATTGCAGGGCCACGAAACCAGGCTCAGGATCCAGGAGAGCCATGACAACGCCCACCGATTCGCACCCACAAGCTCAAGAGGCTTGCCGTGTTGGCCAATCTGTCACCCGTCATCGACACGTTGCTGATGCACACCTTCAACGCCAAATCTCACACCCGCAGCGTCACCCGGCTGAGCAGGGTGCTGGCGCCGGTGGCGATGAACTGCACCCCGATCGCCAGGGTGAACAGGCCCATCACCTTGATCAGCACCGTCATGCCCACATGGCCCAGCACCCGGGTGAGGCGGGTGGCGAAGGTGAACATCAGGCCGATCAGGATCGCCATGGTCAGGATGGCCCCGAACAGCTCGATGCGGTGATTGAGGGTGTGGGCGCCTTCGGCGTACACCGTGATCGTCGACATCGTGCCGGCCCCGGCGGTGAGGGGCAGGGAGATCGGCACGATCGCCGAAGAGGTCATCTGCCCCACATCCATGCGCGACACGTCGAAGTTCTTCTCGTGGGAATCGCCCGGATCGGTGGCATTGAGCATGCTCAGGCCGCTGAAGCCCAGCAGCAGGCCGCCGGCGATCTGGAAGGCACTCACGCTGATGCCGAAGAACTGGAGCACCGCCGTGCCCAGGAAGTAGGCGCCCAGCATGATCAGCAGGCTGGAGAAGGTGGTGATGCGGATCACCCGCTTCACGTGGCTGGCTGGCAACCCCTGGCTCAGGGTGAGGAACGGCCCGATGGCGGGGAAGTTGTTGGCCACGGCGAACAACCCCAGCAGGTAGTGCTGGAAGGTGCTCGGCACCAGGAACTCGGGAGTGATGGCCATGGTGGCCAGTATCGCTACGGGGCCGCCGGCTCCTTCCACAGCGGCGGGGTCGCACTGGCCTCCAGCTGGCGCAGGCCCTTGTGCTTCTCCTCGGCGGGCTTCAGCGGCAGGCTGGCGAACTGCACCGGCTTGCTGCCGTCCAGTCCGGCCGCCAGCAGGCTGAGGGTCTCGCCCGGCGTCAGGTTGGTCTGCACCTTCGGCTGCAGCTGGTTCACCAGGAACGGCAGCTTCGCCAGCCGCTCCGGCTGCAGCATCCGTTCCCTGAGACTGGTGGCCACCAGCTGCTGGTTGCTGCGGCGGCCGGTGTCGCCCAGCCAGGTGTCGCGGAAGCGCACCAGCTGCTCCACCTTGTTGCCCCCCAGCTGCTGCAGCCCGGCCTGCAGGTCGATGGTCAGCTTCTGGGTCTGATCGGTGTAGCTCATCCGCCGCGGCGGGCTCAGTTCCAGACCCCCCAGCCCGTTGACCAGATCCCTCAGCGCCCCCCGGGAGAGCACCAGGTAGCGGTCGGGGGCGGGGGGCTGCAGCCCCACCAGCTCCCGCACCGCATCGGCGGTGAGCGCCACACCCCCGAGGCGGAAGGCCTCACCCAGGCGCTTGGGGCCCTTCTGCCCGGGCAGGTTCACGGCCACTTCGGTGGGCAGGTTGAGCACCTGCAGGGGCCCCTGCGGGTTGACGCGCACCAGCAGCAGGGCGTCGGCGTTGGCCGGCCCGGCGGGGGCGGCCTTGTTGATCGGCGCGCCGACCGTCTCGGCATCACTGCCGATCACCAGCAGGGTGATGGCCCGCGCCGGCGGGGCGGCCAGGCTGGCCGGGCCCACCTCGGGCGTGGGGGCCAAGGCCCGGTCGGGCATCGGCCAGAGCAGCCCCAGGACGCCCATCCCCACCACGGCGCCGGCGGCGGTGACGCCGAGGCTCTTGAGCAGCCGTCCGGTGGCCAGGCGCCGCTGCGGAGCCGGGGCCTTCGGGGTCCCGGTGCCGGGGGCTTCGGTTGGGCGGGGCTTCCGGCGGGCGGGCATCGGGGCCGAAACGGAGGGGAGCTGCAGGCACTCTCGCGCAGGCGACGCCGCGGGCCGGCGGCATGGGAGCGCAACGACGGATAGCTTGAGCGTCGAGCTCCTGCGCCCACCACCGCTTGTCCTCCGTTCCTTCACCGGCGCCGTCGTCCCTGGCGCCGCACGATCGAGCCCGACCCCTGGCCAAGGGCAGCCCCAAACCCGCCAAGGATCTCTGCAGCGACTGCGGCCTCTGCGACAGCCGCTGGGTGGCCTACGTGCGCCGGGCCTGCGCCTTCCTCGAGCAGCGCTTCGAGGCCATGGAGGAACAGGCCCACGGCCGCAGCCGCCGCCTCGACGACGAGGACGAGCTCTACTTCGGTGTCCACCAGCGCATGGTCACCGCCCGGCTGCGCCAGCCGATCGAGGGGGCCCAGTGGACGGGCATCGTCAGCCGCATCGGCGTGCGGGCCCTGGAGAGCGGCCTGGTGGATGCGGTGCTGTGCGTGCAGCAGAGCGAGGACGACCGCTTCACCCCGGTGCCGGTGCTGGCCCGCACCCCGGAGGAGGTGCTGGCGGCGCGGGTGAACAAGCCCACCCTCTCCCCCAACCTGGAGGTGCTCGAGCAGCTGCCGGGCAGCGGCATCGAACGGCTGCTGGCCATCGGCGTGGGCTGCCAGATCCAGGCCCTGCGGGCGGTGCAGGCCACCCTGCCCCTGCAGAAGCTCTACGTGCTCGGCCTGCCCTGCGTCGACAACGTCAGCCGGGACGGGCTGCAGACCTTCCTGGAGAGCGCCAGCCGCTCCCCCGACACGGTGGTGCACTACGAGTTCATGCAGGACTTCCGCATCCACTTCCGCCACAGCGACGGCCAGGAAGAAACGGTGCCCTTCTTCGGCCTCGACACCCCCGCCCTCAAGGACGTGTTCGCCCCCAGCTGCCTGAGCTGCTTCGACTACACCAACGCCGGCGCCGATCTGGTGGTGGGCTACATGGGCGCCACCTTCGGCCGCCAGTGGGTCACCGTGCGCAACCCCCTCGGCCAGGAGCTGCTGGATCTGGTGGAGCCGGAGCTGGATCTTGCGCCGGTGACCAGCTCCGGCGATCGCCGCCAGGCGGTGCAGCAGGGCATCGACGCCTACGAGAAGGCCCTGAAGCTGCCGATGTGGCTCGCCGAACTGGTGGGGGTGTTCGTGCAGCGCTTCGGGCCCAAGGGGCTCGAGTACGGCCGCTTCTCGATCGATTCCCACTTCACGCGCAATGCCCTCTGGCTGCAGCGCCACCACCCGGAGAAGGTCGACGCCCACATCCCGGCCTTCGCCCGCCGGATCGTGGACCGCTATCGCCTGCCGACACCGTGAGCAGCGACCCCCGGGCCTGCGGCGTACTGCTCCACCCCACGGCCCTGCCGGGCACCCGGGCCTGCGGCAGCTTCGGCGCCGCCGCCCGCGACTGGATCGACCTGCTGGCCGCCGAGGGGGTGGGGGTGTGGCAACTGCTGCCCCTGGCCCCCACTGACGGCACCGGCTCCCCCTACAGCTCCCCCAGCGGCTCGGCCCTCAACCCCTGGCTGATCGATGCCGACGACCTGGTGGCCGAGGGCCTGATCACCGCCGCCGACCGGGACGCCCTGCCCCTGGGAGCTGGGGATCGCCTCGATCCGGCCATCGCCGGCGAGCGCGCGGCCGCCATCGCCGCAGCCCTGGCCCGGGGCTGGGCCGGGCAGCCGCCGGAGCGCCGGGCGGCCTTCGATCGCTGGGAGGAGCGCCAGCGCTTCTGGCTGGTCGACCACTGCCGCTTCATGGTGATCCGCCGCCTCCAAGGGGGGCGGCCCTGGTGGGAATGGCCGGAGCCCCTGGCCCGGCGCCAGGCCCCCGCCCTGCGGGCCCTGGTCGACGCCCAGAGCCAGGCCCTGCAGGAGGAGGCTCTGCTGCAGTGGCAGCTCCAGGTCCAGTGGGGCCGGCTGCAGGAGCGGGCCCATCGCCAGGGGCTGCGCCTGGTGGGCGACCTGCCCTTCTACGTGGCCCACGACAGCGCCGATGTCTGGAGCCACCGGCGCCTGTTCTCCCTGCGGGCCGGCGGCGGCCTGGTGGAGCAGAGCGGGGTGCCGCCGGACTACTTCTCCACCACCGGCCAGCTCTGGGGCACCCCCGTCTACCGCTGGTGGGTGCATCGCCTCACCGGCTTCCGCTGGTGGCTGCAGCGGCTGGGACGGCAGCTGGAGCTGATGGATCTGCTGCGGCTCGACCACTTCCGGGCCCTGGAGGCCTACTGGAGCGTCCCCGGCGCCGATGCCACCGCCGAGCACGGCTCCTGGCGTCCCTCCCCCGGCGCCGCCCTGCTGGGCCGCCTGCTCTCCCGTTGCCGCCGCCAGGGACAGCTGCTCCCCGGCGACCGGCTACCGCTGATCGCCGAAGACCTCGGCGTCATCACCCCGGCGGTGGAGGCCCTGCGCGACCGCTTCGCCCTGCCGGGCATGAAGATCCTGCAGTTCGCCTTCGACGGCAACGACGACAACCCTTACCTGCCGGCGAACTACAGCGGCAGCCGCTGGGTGGTGTACACCGGCACCCACGACAACGCCACCAGCCTCGGCTGGTGGCGGAATCTCGACGACGGGGCCCGGGGTCGGGTGGCGGCGGTGGTGGGGGGTGAGGTGCGGGCGCCGAGCTGGCAGCTGCTGGAGGTGGCGCTGGCCTCGCCGGCCGATCTGGCGGTGGTGCCGCTGCAGGACCTGCTGGAGCTGGGAGACGAGGCCCGCTTCAACACCCCCGGCACCATCGACGGCAACTGGAGCTGGCGGCTGTCGCAGCCGGTGTCGGCGCTGGCCGGGCCCCTGCAGGGCTTCGGGGCCATGGCGGCCCGCTATGGCCGGGGGCGCGGGGCGGCGGCCGGAGCCGGTGGCGGGTAGAGGAACTGGGCCTGGGCCTGGGGCGTGGCCCCCACAGCGCCGGGATCGGCGGCCCCCGCGGGCGCCAGCGGCTGGCCGTTCCAGCGCACGGACCCGGCCGGCGGGGCCGGCTCGAGCCGCAGGCTGAAGGGGGGCAGCACCGGCAGGCTGAGGCTGCCCTGCACCGCCGGCAGCTGGGTTTCGACGCCCCGGTCGCTGCGCAGCGACAGCCGGGTGGGCCGGGCCAGCTCGAGGCGCAGCAGGCCGAGGGCGAGATCGGGCCGGTTCTGGCTGGTCTCGCGGCGCAGCCGCTGGAGCCCCTGGCCGGCGGCGGCCTTGCCCAGGGGCCGCAGGTCGGGGTAGGCGCCCAGGATCGCCCGGTCCGCATCCTCCAGATCCGCCCGGTCGCTCTGCTCGGCACTCAGGGGCGGGATCGGCCGCAGCACATGCAGCCCCTGGGCGGCCAGCTGGCGCTGCTGCAGGTTGAGCCCGTAGATCAGACCGCCGCACAGCACCGCATAAAGCACGGTGCCCTGCCAGGTGGTGAAGACGTCGATCGAGCCCGGGGTGAAGCGCAGCAGGACCGTGTCCCGCCGCCGGCCGTGCTGGCGGTCCTGCTCCGGCGGCAGCACGCCGTCGAGGCTGCCGCGGGGCAGCTCCAGGTGCTGCTCCAGCAAGGGCAGCATCGTGCGCAGGTAGGCCGCCTCCGGCAGCCGGTCCCGCCAACCCCGCTCCAGGGCCTCGAGCACGGCGGTGCTGATGCGGGTGTCGAGGGCGAGCTGGCGCAGGCCGAGGCCGCGGCTCTCGCGGGCCTCCCGCAGCTGCTGGCCGGCGACCAGCAGGGGATCCAGGGGCCGCTCCTCAACGGCCGGACGCAGGGGGCGGCGCTGGCCCGGCAGGCGCTCGCGCAGGCGCTGGAGCAGGGGCTTGGCCGGAGTGGGCAAGGAAGGGGGGCTCAGGGAGCGACGGCCAGGGGGCCCCATTCTCCCGGTTCGACCCTGCGCCAGGCTCCTTCCGCCAGATCCCCCAGCTGTACAGGGCCAATGGCGATCCGGCTGAGGTCGAGCACCGGATGGCCGAGGATCTCGGCGGTGCGCCGGATCTGGCGGTTGCGGCCCTCCCGCAGCACCAGCTCCAGCAGGGTGGCGCCGCGGTGGTGGCGCAGCCGCCGCAGCTCCACCGGCAGGCTGGGCAGGCCGTCGAGGGGCACGCCGGCCCGCCAGCGCTCCAGGGTGGCCGAGCGGGGCAGCCCCTCCACCCAGACCCGGTAGGTCTTGCGGTGGCCGTAGCGGGGATGGGTGAGGCGCAGGGTGAGGGCGCCATCGGTGCTGAGCAGCAGGGCGCCGCGGCTGTCGGCGTCGAGGCGGCCCACCGGATGCAGGCCGGGGCGCAGCTCCGGCGGCAGCAGCTCCAGCACGGTGGCGCGGCCCTGGGGGTCATGGCAGGTGCTGAGCACCCCAGCCGGTTTGTGCAGGAGGAGCGTCAGGGTGGCGGCCGGCAGCTCCAGGGGCCGGCCGTCGACACTGATCCGGTCGCTGGCGGGGTCGGCCCGATCCCCGAGCTGGGCCAACACGCCGTTGACCCGCACCCGGCCGTCGCGCAGCCAGATCTCCGCCTGGCGGCGGGAGCAGAGCCCAGCGGCCGCCACGAGTTTCTGAAGTCTGTCGGCGCCCATGCCCCCATTCTGGGGACCGCTCCAGGTCGGAGCGAGTCCGCAAAGTGATGGTAGATTTACGAAACCAAACGGTTTCGTAACAAGGGACGATGCCTTCGATCACCGTCACGGCTTCCTCCGCGTCCTTGCTGGTCCCCACCGGCGATTCGCTGCGTTCCTACCTGCGCGACATCGGCCGGGTGCCGTTGCTCAGCCACGAGCAGGAGATCACCCTGGGCCGCCAGGTGCAGGACCTGATGGCCCTCGAGGAGATTCGCGAGGAGCTCACCCTGCGCTCCGGTGGTGAGGAGCCCAGCCCCGAGCTGCTCGCCGCCGAGGCGGGGCTCACCCCGGCCCTGCTGCGCAAGCGCCTGCACGCCGGCCGCCGCGCCAAGGAGCGGATGGTGGCCGCCAACCTGCGTCTGGTGGTGAGCGTGGCGAAGA